>USHS01000119.1 GCA_900554585.1 uncultured Collinsella sp. | reverse complement strand
CGGTAAGGGTGTCAAAGAAGTGCGCCATCTCGACCTTGACGGTGATGTCGCTTGCACCCAGCACAATGCCTGCCAGGTATACGGCCAAAAAGCCGTTGCCGCCCAGGTAGCTCGGCAGCGCGTAGGCAACGATCGCCACGGCGAACAAAAAGATGGTCTGCGCGCCCTCGGCCGTTGCGTGCGCGCGTTCAATCAGGCGGCTGGATGTCCAGCCGATGACAAGGCCCAGCCCCACGCCCAGGATAATCTGCTTGGCCAGTAGCACGGGAATGTCGATGTTGCCGCCTGCCGCGAGGGTCGCGAGCACCGCGGTGAGCATGTAGGCGACGGGGTCGTTGGAGCCCGATTCGACCTCGAGCAGCGAGTCAGTCCCGCCCTTTAGCGAAAGGTTGTGCTCGCGCAGCACGCTAAAGACGCTCGCCGCATCGGTCGACGCCACGACCGAGCCCAGCAGCAGGCCGCCGATCCAGTCGAAGCCTAGTGCAAAATGCGCAAAGGCGCCCGTGATGCCGGCGGTAGCGATAACGCCGAGCGTGCTCAGCAGTACAGCGGGCACAGCGACGGGCTTGGCACGGTCGATGTTGGTGTTAAAGCCGCCGTAGAACATGATGAACAGCAGCGCCGTACTGCAGACGGTTTCGGTAAGCGCGTAGTCGCTAAAGTCGATGTGCGCTGGCCCGTTAACGCCCAGCAGCATGCCGAGCGCGATAAAGATGAGCAGGGTGGGGAAGGGGAGCTTTTTGCCGACGGGTTTGATGGTCAGACACAAAATGATGACGAGGCCGATAAAAAGAAGGATCTGGTTCATGGATAGTGTCCGCTCCTGGGTGGTTTGCGTGGCACGGTCAATTGTCTGTGCTTATTTGTACCCAAAGATGGTGGGTTTATGGTGCCGAGCCGCGGGCGTTCGCATTTTCGACACGAGGCAGGCAGGGGCGCGGGAGGCGCTGGGTTGGGCGTGGATGCTGGTGGTGCGGCGTTTCCGGGGCGTGCGGGCGAGCGCTAACGACCGTTGGCGGCTTGTGGCGCTTTCCAGCTTTATAGCATCGGAGTACAATGGGTAACGTTTAAGTTCAACTTGAAGTTTTAGTCGTGGCATCGGGCTTCGGCCGTAATGCAGGGAAAGGCGTTCCATGGCGATCTATGTGACATCTGATGCTCACGGGCACGTGCGCGCGCTGGACGAGGCCCTTTCCAAGATCTCACTGACGTCCGACGACACGCTGTATGTGCTGGGCGACATGATCGACCGCGGTCCCGATCCGGTCGGCGTCATCAACTTGGTGCGGTCGCTGCCCAACGCTCGCGTGCTTAAGGGCAACCACGAGCAGATTATGCTCGACGCGATCATTGGCCAGGACCCGCTCGATGCCGAGACCTGGGATATCAATGGCGGTTGGACCACGCGTCAGCAGCTCAACGAAATGGAATTTGAGGCATACGAGGAGCTGGTGCGCTGGGCTGCCGCCCTGCCGCTCTATGCGGTGGTCGAGACTGCCGAGCGACCGTATCTGCTGGTGCACGCCGGCATTCAGACCGAGGCGGCGCGTGCGTTTTTGCTTGAGCATGGTGTCGATTGCGGCGACGGCAGGGGAGCGGTCGATGCCGATAGCGAGCTGCTGCAGCAAATGCTCGCCGTGCAGTCGTCCGATGACTTGCTGTGGATTCGTCACGGCTACTGGGATGCTCCGACGGGACTGCTTTCTGCCGAGGGCAAGGGCCCGGTCGTGGTGAGCGGCCACACGCCCACGGTGTCGCTGGGGCGTTATTGCGAGGTTGGCGGCCTGGCAGGGCTCGATGAGGAGTCGGGCCGCGGGCGGATGGTGCGCTTGGGTGGCGAGGATACCGCCGGCGTGCCCGATCGCATCGATATCGACTGTGCGGCGGCCACCGGTTCCGAGTTCGGCCGCGTGGGCATCCTGCGCCTGGACGACGGGGCGGAGTTTTATGCGAACATCAACCCGGGCGAATAATCGCTGCAAAGGGTAGCTAATTTGGGACGGGGCCTTTTTGACCACTTTTGCCCTTCTGCCCTCTAATTGATTTTTCTGGGACGGGGATTAAATAATCATTTGGCTGCCCGCTGGCTAAGTGAGTAGACTTTTTTGGAAATGCCGAGCACCCAACTTATTTGCCTCAATAAAACTGCAGGTCACAGACTTGTGCTTTGCTGGCGTGGTCGGGGATTCGGTAAAAGTCTACTCACTTAGTTTTGCGTGATGCATATTGTTCGCAACGAGACCCCAGTCGGGGAGATTCCATCGCAAATTCCGGTGACCGGGGCAGCTAATTAGGCGCCGTACGGGTTGCGGTCGCGTTCTATGCGTTGGCGAATGTGGGCGTATTCGACAATCAACAGCACCAGCAGTAGGGCCATGATAGCCAGGTAGCTCACGACGGCACCCATCAGGCCCAGCAGGTTGATCATGATCACCGGGAGCACTACGCTCACGGCAAAGCAGATCAGGTAGATCTTGGTGACGTCTCCAGCGTGGCGCAGCACCGTGATGATGGCGTAGATAAAATCGATGGCCGCGGTTACGCCGCCGGCGACGACCATCAGCAGCGCTAATGTGCGGTAGCGCTCAAAGTTGAGGCCGTACATTAAGCTCATGAGGGGAATGCCGGGGCCGGCCATAAATGCGGCGCATACGCCGGTGATGGCCACGATCAGCGCCATAATGGCAATAATAATCAAGTCAAAACGGCGGCGTTTGCGCGGGTTCGCCCAAATGCTCGACAGACGCAAAAGCTGCGGTTTATAGACAAATCCGATGCTCAGCAAAATAGCCTGCGCCGGAAAGAACAGGGCATTAAAGTACAGCTGGTATTTGTAGGCCAGCGTGCCTTCCATAACAAACTTGGGCATGCTCTCGATAAGGTTGAACAAAAAGAGCGCGCCAAAGAGCGGAGCGCACTGGACAAACAGGTGGCCGACCTCGCGCAGGCTCACGCGGCGTGATTTTTCGGTCTCGAGCAGGGCGAGCGGCGCGGTGACCAGCACGAGCGAGGCGATGGCTGTGACACCCATGGCCATGGCCGCGATGGGCATGCTGCGCGTAAGGAACAGCGCCACGCTAAAGACCGCGATGACGCCGGCGGAGCGTAGCGTTTGGCTCATGCCGGCCAGGTAGAGTTTATCGGCCTGCTGTAGGCGGCCCTCGTACACGTCCGCCACACCGTCGATCACTTTATACAGGTAGACGCCCAGGCCGATCGTGGCCATCTGCGCATCGTAGCCGCGGGCGCTGCTGTACATGAGGCCGCAGCCTAGGGCGAGCGCTCCGCAAAGCCAGCGATTGAGCTGGTAAGAGGCAAAGGACGTCTTCTCGTCGATGTCCGAGACCTGGAAATTGCGCACGCCGTAGTTGCACGCGATCATGATGAGTGTGCCGGTGACAAAGGCGATGGAGAACTTACCGGCTTCCTCGGCGCCCACGAGCTGCGTGGACACGATGGTGAGCAGCGGAAACGCCATGCCCCACACGGCAGTGCCGAGGGTGTTCCAAAGGTAGTCGCGGCGGGTGGCGTGTTCCTCGTATTCGGCTTCCTGCGTGGAGAAGCCGCCGCCGTAGACAGCGCCGAGCAGGCGGTTCCACCAGGCGTTCACCATGCGGCGGACGGGGCCGGGCTCGCGATCGCCCTCGCGCCGGCGACGTGTGGCTTGGCCGCTATTGGGCCCGCCGGCGTTGCGCTGGCTCAGCTCCTGGATGCGTGCGAGCTCCTCGGCCGTGTGGGAGGCAGGGAAGAGGCCGTTCTCGATGCGTCCGCCTTGGGCCTTTGCAGTGTCGCTGCTCGCTACGGCGGGGTCGGCGACGCCATTGCGGCGGGCGATGGCGCGGCGAATACTATCGAGAGGCGAGATGCTCAAGGCGGAGTCCTTTCTATTGCTGCGCTCTAGTATAGACACGACGGCGTTTGCTCGTGTTTTTGAACAGGTTGTTCAATATTGTAGGCGGTGCCATTCAGTAGTCGGCACTCAGGGACGCTCCTTATGTTCCGGCATCCGGCGACACTCCTTGGTTGTTGCCTGTTCAAGAGTGTCCCCAATGACTAGGCCGCTTGCGTGCGATTTTTGACCGTTGGGCGGGCGCTTCGCCGTTGCCGCAAAAACGTTTTTGCATATCGGGTACAACGGGCTTTACGTGAGTAAAGTGCGCGCCGCGTCCGCGTGTCGCGTTTTTAAAGGAGGCCCCATGCCTGGTGTTACCCCTGCAGAAGTTTTGTCCAACTTTGGCATTACGCTGGTCGAAGATCCCGCCGATAATCAGCCCCGCCTGTTGGTCGATCTACCCGCCGCGGAGCTCGTCGAGCACGCCATCCGCCGCGAAGACGGCCGCATGGCATCCAACGGCGCGCTGGTGATGGAGACGGGGGGGCGCACTGGTCGTTCTCCCAACGATCGCTTTATCGTTGACACCCCCGATGTCCACGATAAGATTGCCTGGGGCGCCGTCAACCGACCGCTTTCGATCGAGAGCTACGAGACCATCAAGGCCGGCATCGTCGACTATCTCAACGAGCGCGATGTGTTCGTCACTCGCGGCATGGCCGGCGCCGACCGCAACCACACGCGTCGCCTGCTCGTCGCCTGCGAGCGTGCCAGCCAGGCGCTCTTTATTAAGCAGATGCTCGCCCGTCCGCTCGCCCGCGAAATTGCGCGCACCGGCGAGCCGGACTTTTGCGTGCTCGCGGCACCTGGCTACCAGTGCGACCCCGCCACCAAGGGCCTCAACTCCAGCGCCGCCGTGGTTATCAACTTCCAGGAGCGCGTGATTCTGGTTGCCGGCACCGGCTACTCCGGCGAGATCAAAAAGTCCATCTTCAGCGTCATGAACTACCTGCTGCCCGTCGAGGACGACGTGCTGCCCATGCATTGCTCGGCCAGCATGGATCCCGTCACGCACGAGACCGCGGTGTTCTTTGGCCTCTCCGGCACGGGCAAGACCACGCTTTCGGCCAACCCTACGCGCCTGCTGATCGGCGACGACGAGCACGGTTGGTCCGACATGGGCATCTTTAACGTCGAGGGCGGCTGCTACGCCAAGTGCGAGGGCCTGGACGTGTTCCACGAGCCCGAGATCTTCAACGCCGTTCGCTTTGGCGCCATCTGCGAAAACGTGGTGCTCGACGAGAATCGCATGCCCAACTACGATGACGTCTCGATCACGCACAACACGCGCGTGGCCTATCCCGTCGAGCATATTCCCAACGCGTGGACCAAGGGCATGGGCACCACCCCGAGCGTCGTGCTGTTTTTGACCTGCGATGCCTTTGGCGTGCTGCCGCCCATCTCGCGCCTGACGGCCGCCGCCGATCCAGCCGGTGTTGACAAGGT
>USHS01000118.1 GCA_900554585.1 uncultured Collinsella sp. | reverse complement strand
GCTTTTGCCGGCACCTCTCTGTTCGTTCCGCTCATCGTTTGCCTGGCGATTTTACAGGAGCGCGGCTATGAAGAGGGACACCGAATTTCTTCAGCAAGAGGTCTTACCCGCTTTAATGGGGTCCTAGCACATGTGCTTTCGTCTGCTTTAATAATTGGCGCAGCATATAGTGCGCTTTGCCTACTTCTTTTTGCAATAGCGATAACACGTGGAGGGCAAAACTATGCGCATAGCATGCTGACTGCATTTTTGCCCGCAATGATAATCAACGCCGTATTGGTGATATCGGTTGCGTTGGAGACGGTAACCATCTATCGGATTACAAGCAGCGCTGTATTTAGCGGGGCTGTGATAATAATCGGATTTGTCATGAGCTTGACGCTCTACGGAACTTACCTTCAGGCGCCCATACCGTCCTTGCGATGGATTTTCCTTCTTCCGGGGCCGTATCTTGGAGTCGGAAGTGCTCTTGGGTATAGCGATATGGGGCAGCTGACGCTTCTGGGATATGGCGTGGCAGCCAGCTGTCTATCGGTATTGATTTACGCTCTCGTGAGCTTTCGCGCTGGGGGTGTGTTCAATGGCTCGTCAGATTAAAAGACTTCTCCAGTCAGAATGGAAGCATGCGAGCAAATGGGCGTACGCCTTAATCCTGGTAATTTATGCGTGCATGGTGGTATTGCAGCTTAATTCTTTCCCGATGTGGTTCTGTAGCCTCCGTGAGAACAGTTTCTTGGGCTTTTTCCCAGACCCGACGCTTCGGCTATCGGCAGAGGATGTCCTTCTATTTGGTAATGCAGGGGTTTTTCGCGGTCTGCTTTTCAACGTAGCCCCGTTGGCTCATGCATTGTTCTTTCCGTTCATCGCGGCTTGCATTGTGCCGCGCTTTGTCAGTTCGGGCTTTATTGAGGAACCGTGGGGGTTGTCGGAGGCTCGGGGAGGGAAGCGTGTGTGCGCTATCGTTGCGCGAGTGGTGCTGTCTTCTTTTGCCCTTTTGGGCGCGTTTATCCTGTCGAGTGTCGTTTTGTACTGTCTTAACTGCGTAATCGTTTTGGATGCTCAGCAGTATTTCAACCTGCATGTATTTTGCTATCGACTTGTTCTTGCTGCTGCTGCCTGCCTTGCATACGTGGTTTCTTGCGTAATCGTTGTTTCCTATTTTGGGTCCGGCTTCGGTCCGATTGGCATGCTGCTGCTTGTCAACGTCGTGGCGATCTACATACAGCTCGGGGCCAATTCCATGCTTCCGCTTCCGTCCTCGATGCTCATGTGGATTTGCGGCGTGACCCCGTTGGGGGACGGTCAATGCGTTTCGATTTTAATTGACTGCCTAATTAACGTAGCAAGCGTTTTTACCATTTGCTTTACCGTAGACCGATTGCGGTCGAGATTTCTTTGATTGTTTGTGAGGAATAATCATACCGAGCATACCAAATACAGGGGGGCGGGCACCGTGCTGGTGTCAGCCCCCCCGCTGGTTTAGGAGACTTTAACTTGTGTGGCTTGCGAGCTAGCGGGCCTGCTTTACCTTGGCCGCCGCCTCGACAAACGACTTCCACAGATTATAGTCGGTCTCGAGCGTCTGCCAGGTGTACTCGGGATGCCATTGCACGCCCAGGCAGAACGGCTGGCCCTCGACTTCGATGCACTCGGGAACGCCGTCGGTTGCCTTGGCGACCAAGCGCGTGCTCTTGCCCAGACGATCGACGCAGCAGTGATGTGCCGAGTTGGTCTGGATCAGCCTGTGCCCGCCAACCGCGCGCTCCAGCAGCGAGCCCGGCATGACCTCGACAGGGTGCACGGGGTCGTTGAGTACGTGGGTGTGGCGCCACTGCGTGCGACCCTCGCGCGCGCCCAGGCTCGGCACGTCCATGCACAGGGTGCCGCCGGTTGCAACGTTGAGCAACTGCGTGCCGCGGCAGGTGGTAAAGAGCGGCTTTTTGGCGCGGAGCACCTCATTGACCAGCTTAAACTCAAAACGATCGCGGATCTCGCAGCACAGCGTGGGGTCGTAGGGACGCTCGTCGCCCCAGCGCTTGGGATTGACGTCGGGGCCACCGGGGATGGCGACGCCGTCGGCGATGTCCACGTAATGGCGGATAACATCGACGTCTTCGGTAATAGACATCTGCAGCGGCAGGCCGCCGGCGGCAAGAATGGCATCGACAAAGACGCTTGCGATTTCCTCGTTGGGGGAGAGCGTTTCGCTCAAAAACGGCTTCGCGTCTTCCCAGCGCGGCGGGACGAGGATAAGTGGGCGGTCGGCGGGGGCGACGTCGACATGCGGGGTAAAGGACGATGAAGTGCGAGTTCCGATCATAGGTGTAACTTTCGAATCCGGATGGTCATGGCAAACGGGCGAGCGCGCAGCTGGTTAGTGGCCCTTAATGGAGTTGAGGAAGTCCTGGGCGCGCTTGGTCTGGGGGTGGTCGAAGAACTCGTCGGGCGTGCCGGTTTCCACGATCTGGCCGTCGGCCATAAACACGACGCGGTCGGCCACGCGGCGGGCGAAGTTCATCTCGTGTGTGATGACGATCATCGTCATGCCCTGCTGTGCCAGACGGACCATGACCTCGAGCACCTCGTTGATCATCTCGGGGTCAAGAGCGCTCGTGGGCTCGTCGAAGAGCATGGCCTTGGGCTGCATGGCAAGCGAGCGGGCGATGGCTACGCGCTGCTGCTGACCGCCTGAGAGCTGCGCGGGCACCTTATCGGCCTGCTCGGCCACGCCTACGCGGCTCAGCAGGTCCATGGCGCGCTCGCGGGCTTCGTCCTTGGAGACGCCCAGCACATCGACCGGTCCCAGCATGACGTTCTGTAACACGGTCATATGTGCGAACAGGTTGAACTGCTGAAACACCATGCCCAGTTCGGCGCGCATGCGGGCAAGATCCTTGCCTTCCTGCGGCAGGGGCTCGCCCTCGATGAGGATTTCGCCCGAGTCGATGGTTTCCAGGCGGTTGATGGTTCGGCACATGGTCGACTTGCCTGAGCCCGAGGGACCGATCACAACGACGACCTCGCCGCGGTCGACCGACAGATTGATGTCGTTGAGGACGTGCAGATCGCCGTAGTGCTTATCGACGTGCCTGAGCTCGATCAGCGGCTGATTGCCGGTGGAAGAGGTGCTCTGTGCCATGGTGCTCGGCTCCTTATGACTCGAAATGGTAAAGCGTTAGCGGATGATGGTCGCGCCGGTCTTGTGCGAAACGTAGACAGCGGCCTTGTTAATCGCGACGTTGATGAGGATGTAGATGACCGCGATAACCAGGTAGACCGACACGAGGGCGTCGTAGTTGGTAATGAGCACGCGGGCGTTTTGCATGAGGTCGGGGTAGCTCACCACGTAGGCCACGGTGGTGTCTTTGACTACGACCACGAGCTGCGAAATCAAGGACGGAATGATAAACCGAATAGCCTGCGGCAACACGATTTTAAAGGTGATTTTAGCTTTGGAGAGACCGAGTGCCTGGGCGGCCTCGACCTGGCCGCGCGGCACGGCGTTGACGCCGGCACGGAAGATCTCGGCAAGTACGCCAGCTGCAGCGAGCGCGACGGGAAGCGTGAGCATCCAAAACGACGGCAGCGCGATCTTGTACTGGGGCAGCACCAAAAAGAAGAAGTAGATGAACAGCAGGCTCGGCACGCCGCGGAAGAAATCGGTGAGCACGCGGCAGACCAGCTGCAGCGGCTTAATGTCGCTGGTACGGCCGAGCATAAGGGCTAAGCCCAGCACCAGCGCGATGGCGCCAGCGGTGAGTGCGACTTTAACGGTGCCCTCAAAGCCGGCAAGCAGGAACTTCCAGGTGGTGAGGTGCGTAAAGAAATACCAATAGTGGACCGAAAGCTGGCCGGTCACATAAAAGCGCTGCAGCACCAGTGCGACGAGCACGGCGACGGCAACAAGCGAGATGGCGGTGCCGATGCGAATCTTGGCGCGCATCTTGGGGCCGGGAGCCTCGTAGAGCGCATCGCGCATGGTGAGCGCGGAGGTGGAGTGCTTGCTCATCGGAGGATCCTCACCTTCTTATCGATGTAGTTGCCAATGTGGCTCACCACAAAGGCCGTGCCCAGGTAGCCGAGCGCCGAGATAAAGAACGCGGCGACGCCGCCGAGCGAGCGCGTGTTGATGTAGCTCACCACGCCGGTGAGCTCCTGCGGTTGCAACGGCACCTGGCTGCCGAGCGCGGTGGTAAGCATGACAGCGATAAAGAGGTTGGTCATGGGCAGCACGCTCGAGCGCAGCGCCTGCGGAATCACGATCTTGGCGAGGATACGGCTGAAGCTCATGCCCAGCGAGCGGGCGGCTTCCACCTGGCCGACGCCGACGGTGTTGATGCCGCTCATAAAGTTCTCGGAGCCAAAGGCCGAGCCCAAAAGGACCGTAGCGACGATAACGCAGGCGCGGTAGGGCAGGACGACCTTGAGCGGCGGCAGCGCATAGACGACGATGATGAGCAGCGCAATGCCGGGGATGTTACGGAAGACCTGGACATACAGGTCGCCAAAGACGCGCAGCGGCTTGAGCGGCGACACGCGCATCACGGTGACGGCGACGGCCAGCACCATGGCGATGGCAAACGACTCAAGCGTCATGCCCCAGGTTGCTAGCAGCGCGTCGATATAGTTCTGGCCATAGAGCGACCAGAGCTCGGAGAGACTCATGCGGACCTCCCGCCGATAAGGAAAGGGGCTCCCGTGTGTACGGAAGCCCCGACAACTCAGTGAGGAAACAGTTTACCGCAATAAAGCGCATCATGCGTTTCCATATGGTTTCGTTGCGGCCGTTACCAGGCTCGCTGCCTAGGCGCCGATCTCGGGCAGCTCGGGAACATTGGTGTCGCCCGTACGGTCGCCAATGCAGATCTGCCACAGCTCAGTCCAGGTGCCGTCGTCCTCGATCTTCTTAAGGAAGTCGTTGACAAAGGCGACGCCGTCGGAATCGAGCGGCAGACCGATGCCATAGGGCTCCTTGCTGCCGAAGGGCTTGCCGGCGATCTTGTACTTACCGGGCTCGCGGACCAGGGCGCTCTGCTGCATGTTGTTATCGATGACGTAGGCGTCAACGCGGCCCTGCTGGAGTGCCTGGCGGGCCTCCTCGTCGGTCTTGAACTCCTGTTGGCGGGCCTTGGGAGCGAACTCCTCCAGGATGGCGGGGCCGTTGGAGCCGGACTGGACGGCGACGTTCTTGTCGGCCAGGTCGTCGACGCTCTTGATGTCGTCGTTGTCGGCGAGCACCAGGATAGCCTGCTGGGTGTAGTAGTAGGGACCGGCAAAGGAGACGAGCTTCTTGCGCTCGTCGGTAATGGTGTAGGTGGCAAAGACAGCGTCGACCTGGCCGTTCTGCAGGACGGTCTCG
>USHS01000117.1 GCA_900554585.1 uncultured Collinsella sp. | reverse complement strand
AGACTTAGTCTCGATGATTGTCGCCAAGGCGGTCAACATGGCCGAGAAGATGAACGTTCCGATTCTGGGCATTGTCGAGAACATGAGCTATATCGAATGCCCCGACTGCGGCAAGAAGATCGAGGTCTTCGGCAAGAGCAATCTTCCCGAGGTCGCCGAGACCTATCATCTCGACATCCTTGGTCAGCTGCCCATCGATCCCGCGCTCGCCGAAGCCTGCGACAAGGGAGAAGTCGAAACCGCGCTGCCCGCCGGCATGCTGCCCCAAGCCGTCTCCGCCGTTGAGGCCATCGCCCCGCACAAGACAGACGAGGCCTAAGTGAACGCAAGCGCCTTCTATGACGTCTTGGTGATCGGCGGCGGGGCCTCGGGCCTCGCCGCCGCCATTACGGCGGCGCGTGTCGACAAAAGCGTCTGCGTCGTCGAGCGCGACGTCGCCTGCGGTCTCAAGCTGCTTGCAACCGGAAACGGCCGCTGCAACCTCTCAAACGAATCCATCGACATTCGGCGATATAACCACCCCGCCTTTGTCGAATCCATCATGGGTCCCCAACCCGAGCAAGATCTCGAGAGTTTTTTCTCCTCGCTGGGCATCATGACGATCCGTGAGGAAGGCCGCCTATACCCGCGCTCCCTTCGCGCCGAGTCGGTTCGCGATGCACTCCTCAATGCATGCGAGCGTTTGGGCATCACCCTACTCTGCGGGACTAACGTCATTGCGGCTCATAAGGCTTCCGAAGGCTGGACGCTTCAGATCGACCGTCCCGCTCATGTACTCAAACCCAAAAAGCACGGCGACCGAAAGACGGAGCTCCGTTCGCTTCGAAAGGCGTTAGCCGATACTCCTCGCACGAACGATGCCCTGCAGGCAAGGGCCGTGGTTATCGCTACGGGCGGCAACCCCACCGGCATCGCCGAGGTGTTTAGCCTTCCCTTGACGCCCCTGCGCCCCGTCCTGTGCCCCGTATCGGCATCAGTCGTCGGCGACCGGACGGCACTCGGAACTCTGGATGGTCTGCGCGTCCGAGCCCGCTTAACGCTCTCGCGCAGCCACGAAGAGCTCTGGCGAGAAGATGGCGAAGTGCTGTTCCGTGCCTTCGGCATCTCAGGCGTCGCCGCCTTCAATCTCTCTCGCCGTATCAACCAGGGCGACACTGTTCTGATCGACTTCTTTCCAGATTTCTCCAAAGATGAGCTGCTCGATACGCTCGAGCAGCGTGTCAACGTGCTCGGCGATTTTTCGCCCCGAAACTCCCACTGGCTTGACGGCATGCTCGCCCCGCAGCTCTCACACGTCGTCTGTACGGCATTCGAGCGGTGCCATCCCGGCTCGCGCGATGTCATCCACCTGGTCTCAATCCTCAAGCACTTTAAACTGTCCGTCGAAGGGACGGCAGAGGAGCGCTCAGCACAGGTCACGCGTGGCGGCATATCTATCGAGTGCGTCTCGACACCCAATCTTTACGTGAACAGCACCACAGGCGCCCCGCTTTACGTCTGCGGAGAAGCGCTCGACATCGACGCCGATTGCGGAGGCTTTAACCTTGCGTGGGCCTGGCTCTCGGGCATTCGCGCTGCAAGCAGCCTGTAGCCGCGCAGTCTATAATCAAAAACGCATTCGGGCCGTCTGGGATACCGGACGGCCTCTTTCTTGCCTCTAAGGAGACCTCGATGATCGAAATCACCCAAGTCAACGCGTCGCTCGATGAAGCCGGCGATGAAAATGCCTGCCTCATTGTTGGCAAGCGAGTCGCCAAGCGCGTCCTACGTTGCAAGGACTCCGAGATCAAGTCCATCGAGCTCCACCGCAAGTCAATCGACGCCCGCAAAAAACGAGACGTCCATTTTATCCTGAGCTTTCGTGTTGAGCTGACTAGTCCCCACCTCGAGCGAGAAGCGGTCGACAGCGTTGCCGAGCGTGACCGCTCGCGCGTACGCGCGATAGAAGACGATGGGTCTTCATTCCCCTCCCCCGTCTCCGACGCACCTCAAGAACGCCCTGTCGTTGTCGGCGCCGGATGCGCCGGCCTTTTCGCTGCGCTTACGCTCGCCGAAGCAGGTCTTAAGCCCTTGCTCATCGAGCGCGGCGACCCGGCATTTCGCCGCTCATATGCGATCGACCTCTTTCTAAAGGAGCGCATCCTCGACCCCGAGAGTAATATCCAGTTTGGTCTGGGCGGCGCGGGGACCTTCTCGGACGGCAAGCTCAATACGGGAACAAAAAATCCCGCCCATCGCCTTATCCTCGAAACCTTCGTCGAGGCGGGTGCGCCCCGCGATATTCTGTGGGATGCCAAGCCGCATATTGGCTCCGACATCCTCCCCGCCGTCGTTACCAGCATCTCCCAGCGCATTGAACAGCTCGGAGGAACCGTTCGCTATCGAACGAAACTCGTTGACATTCACACTGACACATCTGGCGCCATTGTCGGTATCGACATCCAGTCGTCCCACGACGCGACAAGCGAGTCAATCAACACAAAGCATCTCATCCTTGCTTGCGGTCATTCTGCCCGCGACGTATTCGAGGTTCTCAAAACCCATGATGTTGCCCTCGCGCAAAAAACCTTTGCCATGGGTGTGCGCATCGAGCATCCACAGCGCGACATCGACCGTGCCCAATATGGCCCCTCGGCGGGGCACTCGGCACTCGGAGCAGCCCCCTACAAGCTTGTCGCCCATCTCCCCAACGGGCGCAGCGTGTTCTCGTTTTGTATGTGCCCCGGCGGACAGGTTGTCGCGGCTTCTTCCGAGCAGGGCCATCTGTGCGTCAACGGTGCCAGCCTCAATGCTCGCGACGGGCGCAACGCAAATGCCGCCCTACTCGTTAACGTCACACCTGACGACCTTCCCAGCGATGATCCGCTCGCAGGCATTGAGCTCCAGCGCGCCTGCGAGCGAACCGCCTATCGCCTGGGTGGCTCTAACTGGAACGCGCCGGCACAGCTCGTCGGAGATTTCCTTGCCAAACGCGCCAGCACGGCACCCGGAAAGGTAAAACCAACCTATCCACTTGGCGTGACCTGGACGGCAATCGACGAAGCCCTCCCGCAGCATGTCGTCGAATCGCTTCGTTTGGGAATTCCCCTGCTCGGTAAGAAACTGCGTGGCTATGACCGCCCCGATGCGGTCCTCACTGGCGTGGAGACGCGTTCGAGCTCCCCGGTCACCGTCACCCGCGATCGAACATGCCACGCCGTGTCGACTCCGGGCCTTTACCCTTGCGGCGAGGGTGCCGGATATGCCGGTGGCATCATGAGTGCCGCCACCGACGGCATCCGTTGCGCCAAAGCCCTCATTGCTGATCTCTAGTCCACTAAATAGCACTGCCCCCGAACTCCGCGAGAAGCTCGGGGGCAGTGCTTTTATTTCTTAAACCGCGCACCCTGGCGTTTTCTGCCCGAAGCGAACGTAGAGCCTTTGCGGGCCTGCGAGCGCAAGCGCTCAATCGTCTCGTCCTCAGTCGCACCCTCGAGCATCGCCCTAATCTGAACGACTGCATCGCGCAGACGCGCTGCCTCCTCGAAGTCCATGGCGGCAGAAGCATTGCGCATATCTTCCTCCATGGTTTCGACGATCCGCACAAGCTCGTCATGCGGCAGTTCTTCCAACTGCTCCGCAAGTGTCTGCTCGGGCGCCACCGTTTCCGGCACGCCGCCCTCGCCCGACTCATCAGGCGTATAGAATGCGCCATGGCCAAGAGAGTCGCCCTTCGAACGCCCCTTGGAACCCACGGTTTTTTCGGCCTCGGCAATAAAACTTGAGATGTCGTTAATGGCCTTGCGCACTGTCTTGGGCACAATGCCATGCTCTTCGTTATATGCCATCTGAATCTCGCGACGGCGCTGTGTCTCCTCGATGGCCTCTCTCATCGAATCGGTTACGACGTCTGCATACATAATGACTTCGCCGTCGGCATTACGGGCCGCACGACCAATCGTCTGAATCAGCGAACGGCGGTTGCGCAAAAAGCCTTCCTTGTCGGCATCGAGAATCGCCACCAGCGAGACCTCGGGGAGGTCCAGGCCCTCGCGCAGCAGATTGATGCCCACCAGAACATCAATTTTGCCCTCGCGCAGCGTTCGCAGGATTTCGACACGGTCCATCGTCGCTGTATCCGAGTGCATGTAATTGACCTTAATGCCAGCGTCGAGCAGATGGTCGGTAAGGTCCTCTGCCATGCGCTTGGTCAGCGTAGTCACCAAGACGCGTTCCTTGCGGGCCACACGCTCGCGAATCTCATCCTCGAGGTCATCGATCTGGCCGCGAACCGGGCGCACGTCAATTTTGGGGTCGAGTAGACCGGTCGGTCGAATGATCTGCTCCACATCGTTTTGACTCACACGCAGCTCATAATCACCTGGCGTTGCCGAAACATAGATGAACTGGGGGATCCTCGCCTCAAACTCATCAAATCGGAGCGGACGGTTATCGAGTGCCGAGGGCAGGCGAAAGCCATGCTCCACCAAGGTCACCTTACGCGAACGATCGCCCTCATGCATACCGCGAATCTGCGGCACCGTCACATGGCTCTCGTCGATGATGCAGAGCATATCCTTGGGAAAATAATCGATCAAAGTAAAGGGCGGCTCGCCCGGCTTGCGTCCATCCAAATGGCGCCAGTAGTTCTCGATGCCGTTACAAAAACCCATTGTCTCGAGCATCTCAAGATCGTAATCGGTGCGCTGCTGCAGACGCTGCGCCTCGAGCAACTTGTCGGTCGCCTTGAGCTCTGCCACACGCTTCTCACACTCTTCGCTAATCGATTTAAGGGCTGCCTTAACCTTGGGCTTCTCGGTTACGTAATGCGATGCCGGCCATACGGGAATGGCCTCATACTCACGAAGCATCTCACCGGTGACCTCATCGATTTCGGCGATAAGCTCGACCTCATCGCCAAAGAACTCAAACCGCAACGGATGCTCGGCATAGGGCGGATACACGTCAACGACATCGCCACGCACGCGGAACGTGCCGCGCGCCAGGTCATAATCGTTGCGATCGTATTGAATATCGATGAGCGCATGGATAAAGTCATCACGCTCGAGCGGCACTTTCTTGTCGACATTCGGCGCCAACCCCGCATAATCCTCAGGAGAGCCAATACCATAGATGCAGGACACCGATGCAACGACGATCACATCGCGTCGAGAGAGCAGCGAGGCGGTCGCCTGATGGCGCAGCATCTCGACTTCTTCGTTGATCGAAGAATCCTTCTCGATATAGGTGTCGCTTTGCGGCACATACGCCTCGGGCTGATAGTAATCGTAATACGATACGAAATAGACTACGGAGTTATTGGGGAAAAACTCCTTGAGCTCGCTTGCAAGCTGAGCGGCAAGGGTCTTATTGGGAGCCATGACAAGCGTCGGCTTACCCAGGGC
>USHS01000116.1 GCA_900554585.1 uncultured Collinsella sp. | reverse complement strand
GGGCTGACGAGTCGGCCCTCGTCGTCCTCGCATGCTTGATTCTGACGCTCGACATCGTAGGAGCAGATGGTCACGAGGTCTTGCATACCGGTGGAAACAATAGGTGCATCGACGCCCGGGGTCAAGCCCTGCAACAAAACATCAGCGGCAGAAAGCAAAATTTCCGGACGCATGGAGCCCTCGTTATCGGCATGGGTGTCGAGCATGAGCACCAGATGGTCCGGACGCTCCCCCGCCTTAAGCTCATAGCCCACGAGCGTGTGGTCAAGGTCTAGGCGTTTGCTCTTCTTACCGCGTGCGTAGTCGATGCCATGGCCCGCGCGCAGCGTATCGATTGCGCGACGCACCTCGTCGGCGGAGGCCGGCGCGTCGGGATTCAGATGCAGGTCGATGCGGTACGACAGACGCGTGAGTTGCGCCGTCAGCGCCGGCGTGCGCACGTCAATGTAAGCGGCCTCGATGGGGGCCAGATCGGCCGGAGATGCCGCCGCCAGGCGCTCAAATGCCTCGTCGAGCGCGACGAACTCGGTCATAAACAGGTCATACCACTCGCAAGTCGACGACGTTCCTACCGGCAGCGCCGACGAAAAGCCCACGCGCATGTGCGGAGAGAAGCCCTGCGTCACGGCATAGGGCAGTCCCGCGCGACGCACGATGCGCTCAATGGTATGAATCACTTCGAGATGGCCCAGGTACTTAAGACGGTCGCGCTTGCCATAGCGAACGCGAAGCCTAAAGAGCGTGGGGTTGTCGGTCAGGCGCTCACTCATGCGCGATCACCCACCAATACGTTCTTGGCATGGAGCGTGGGGCAGATTCCGCAGCCGGTGCACGAGGTGCGGGTACAGTCGGGCGTCGTGACGCCCTCCAACGAGCGGCGGTATTCGCGCTTGAGGAAGCCGCGCGAGCAGCCGGGGCTCACGTGCTCCCAGGGCAGGCGCCAGTCCAGTTCGTAGGGCAGGTGCACGAGCTCGTTGAGGTCGATGCCGTTTTTGGCCGCAGCCGACTTCCAGTTGTCGAGCGAAAAATGCTCCACCCAGGCGTCAAAACGCGAGCCCGCACGCCAGGCGTCGATGATGACCGGCGTCATGTCGCGACCGGCGCGGGACAGTGCGGCCTCGACGAGCGAGGTCTCGGCATCGTGGTAGTGCACGCGTACGGCGCGGTTGCGCACGCTCGTGATGAGCAGCTTTTGGCGACGCTTGACGTCGTCGTAATCGAGCTGCGGGCACCATTGGAATGGCGTGGCGGCCTTGGGGATAAACACCGACACCGAGATGGATACCGAGATGGAGCCGCGGCGCGCCTTGGGAACCACGGAGCGGCCGAGCTCGAGCACGTGGTCGGCTAGGTTGGCGATAGCCACGATATCCTCGTCGCGCTCGCCGGGAAGGCCCATCATGAAGTAGAGCTTCATGCGGTTCCAGCCCGCCTCGAAGGCCGCCTTGGCCGCACGGTCCAAGTCCTCCTCGGTCACGTTCTTGTTGATGATGTCGCGCATGCGCTGACTGCCGGCCTCGGGAGCAAACGTCAGGCCGCCCTTCTTTTCGCCGGCGACCGACTCGGCCATATCCACGCCAAACGAATCCAGGCGCTGCGAGGGTATGGACACGCGAATGCCCGTATCTTCCAGACGGCGGTTAAGGCGACCGAGCACATCGCGGATGCAGGAGTGGTCGGTGGTCGAAAGCGAGGTGAGCGACACCTCGTCATAGCCAGTCTTCTGCAGGCCCTGGATCACCGAGGACACGATCTGGTCGGCCGAGCGCTCGCGCACCGGACGATAGGTCATACCGGCCTGGCAAAAACGGCAGCCGCGGGCACAACCGCGCAGAATCTCAATCGACAGGCGGTCGTGAACGAGCTGCGCGTAGGGCACGCACGACTGCGACAGCGGATTAGTAGCTCCAAAGTCCTCAACGACGCGCTTATAGACTACCTGCGGGACGTCCTTGCCTTCGCGCGGCACGGTGTAGCCATGCGGCGAGCAGGGCTCGTCATAGCGCACCTCATACAGAGACGGCACATAGGTACCGGCGACCGTCGCGAGTTGCTCGACAATCTGGGCACGCGAGGCGCCCTCATCGCGTAGGCGACGATGCAGCTGACAAATCTCGAGCAGCGACTCCTCACCCTCGCCAATCAGGATGGCATCGAAGAAGGCCGCATACGGCTCGGGGTTATAAACCGAAGGGCCCCCGGCGACGATGATGGGATCGTCCTCGGTGCGGTCGGCAGCCAACAGCGGAATGCCGGCGAGATCGAGCGCCTCGAGGAAGTTGGTGACGGCCATCTCGTGCGGCACGTGCATACCGACGATATCGAACGAGGCCACGGGCGCTGCGCCCTCGAGCGACAGCAGCGGGATACCAGCCTCGCGCATGGCATCGCCCATATCGGGCCACGGTACATAACCGCGCTCACAGGAGATGCCCTCGGCCTGATTGAGGATGTTGTACAGGATGGCAATACCCTGGTTGGGCAGGCCGACCTCGTACACGTCCGGGTAAATCATGCAGCAACGATAGTCGGCATCGGCCTTGGAGAGCGTGCCCCACTCATGGTCGATATAGCGACTCGGCTTCTCGACCTTTGCGAGCAGAGGCTCAATCAAATGAAAACAGTCTTGGTACACAGCGCGCAAAAGAAACCCCTAAGCAGCGAGATCAGATGCGTCCTCAAAGGGACCCATGGGACGAGTAGCGCCGGCAACCGTGGTCACCAGGTCGCGAACGCGCGAGAACGTGGCGGCGGCCACCTCGTTGGCACGGCTGTAGTCGATGTCGCGCTCGTACAGCGAAACGAGCGCACGGCCCATGCCATAGGTTCCTGCGGCGGCGGTCAACGCCTTGACGGCAAACCCAATATGAGGCGTCTGCTTTACCAGAGCGCGGGTGACGGCGCGGATCACCAGGCCGCCGGCAAGCACGCCCGCGACCTCATAGCCGCGCTCGGGCTTTATGCCGCGTCCAAAGATGGCCGCGAGCTCAAAGAGCATGCCCACCTGCGCCAGCGCCATAACGGGATAATCGGCCCCCGGCAAAAACACCAGCGCGCCCGTCGCCATATTGGTAAGCGCGCACGAGGTGATGATGCGGTTAGCGGCAGCGATACGCATGAAGACGAAGTTTGCCGCAAATGCCGTCTCCTTGTCCGTGCGATCGAGAATCCAGCGGGCAAGCGTCTCGAGCAGATACGTCTTATCGGTAGCCGCCACCGCGCCGAGCATGGGCGTGGACTCCTGGATAAAAGGCACCTCGACTGCGGACTCGGCCAGCACGCACACGGGGGCGCCGGCAATCACGAGTTCCTGCACGGCGCTCTCAAGGCGGTCAGACCCACACGAAAGCACCAGAACCACATCGGTATCGGTCTTGGGGACGATACGGTCCTCCCCCAGGCGCTCAACGCGCACAATGCCCGACGTCGTCTGCGGCACGAAGGCATCGCGCACCGTCTCGACCAAAAAACGCGAGGCAGACGAATCGAGGTAGACAGACACGCGAACCGGCGTGTCGGAATCCTTCTTGGTAGTCGCGCCCATCTTAAAGGCGCGGGTCAGCTTGTCCACGGGAATCTTCATAGCAAACCCCTCCAGCGGTTACGCGGCGCCCGAACGATGCCGCCATATGGATTGTACGATACCCACCGTCAGCAACTGGATCATCATCGAGGACGAACCGAAGCTAATGAACGGCAGCGGAATACCGGTAATCGGCATCATGCCGATGCACATGCCGATGTTCTCGAAGGTCTGGAATGCCCACATGCCGACGATACCCACGCATGACAAGCGTAGGAACAGAGACTCGCACTTAAAGGCGACGCGAATCGTCGAGAACATGAGCAGCACGTACAGGCACAGCAGCAAAAAAGAGCCGCAGAAGCCAAAGGTCTCGGACAAAAAGGCAAAGACGAAGTCGGTGTGGAACTCGGGCAGAAAGCCACCGGCAGACTGCGTCGCATGGCCCAGCCCCTTACCGAAAAAGCCACCCGATCCAACCGCGATGAGCGATTGCTGCAAGTTGTAGGCATCGTCCGAATCGGCATTATCGGGGTCGATAAAGACGGTCAGTCGGTTCATCTGGTACTGCTTGATCAAAACGTCATGGCCCAAAAGAGAATCGAGCACCGAATCGAGCGCCAGGATGAGCGCCACCAAGCCCACGAGCAACGCCAAGGTCGATAGCACCCATTCGCGACGCGCACCGCTCATGCAGATGACAACGGCACCCGACACCAACACGACCAGGCCCGAACCCAGGTCGCCCATGGCGACGACGGCCAAAAACGGAACGGACAGCATGCCGCAGAGCTTAATGTAGTCACGGACGGTATCGATGCGGCCGTTGTACTGCGAGCCAAGCGTGGCGATAAAGAAGATTGTGATGAGCTTGGCGAGCTCGACCGGCTGGAAGGTAAGACCGATACCGGGAATCTTGATCCAGCCCGTCATACCTAAGCCGCCCGTATAGGACAGTCCCGGAATCTTGGGCGAGAAAATCACAATGAGGTCGATGACGAGCAGCGCCGTCGAGAAGTTAGAGATGCCGCGCAGATCGGTACGCCAGACGAGCACCGCAAGCACCGCACCGATGCCGATGCCCAACAGGTGACGCGAGAATGAGGCATCAGCCTTAAACTGCGAGGCCGACCAAATGATGATGGCGCCATAGGTAACGAGTGCCAAGGTTGCCAGCAGCACGCCGATGTGCACCTTCTGGCGAAACGTGCCGCGCGAGGCCGAAAGCTGCTTGTTGACACGGTCCAGGCTGCTGCGGGAACCGGTTTTAGTTGAGCGGAACAGATCCGCCGGCGAAAAATCCATCGCAACCTCCTATCGAACCGAAGAATCGCCCGTGGCAGAAGATGTGTCGGGCTCGTCATAGATGACGCCGAGCACATCGCGCACGACATGCATCGCCGTGTCCGATCCGCCACCGCCCTGCTCCAAGACGGTGGCGATCACGTACTTGGGATCGTCGGCCGGTGCGTAGGCGCAAAACCACGCATACTCGTCCTCGCCGCTCTTCTCGCCCGTACCGGACTTGCCGTACACCTGGGGCGTCAGGCTGCTAAAGTGCGCCGCCAGCGACGTCGAGGCCGTGTAGATCACGTCATGCATACCGTTGCGGACCAGCGCCAGGTCGGCATCGCTATTGATCTGGGCCTCCAGACGCTTCTTTTTACCCTTGCCGTTGTACTTGTAGGCATCGCCGTCGCCATCGCGCGACACCGCCGACAAGAAGACGTGGGGCACATACTGCTTACCGCCGTTGGCAAGGCCCATGTAGGCGCACGCCATCTGCAGCGGCGTCACCAAAATGTCGCCCTGGCCGATAGCGATGTTAGTCATATCGCCGGCGTTCCACTTGCGGTCCTCGGCAGAAGAA
>USHS01000115.1 GCA_900554585.1 uncultured Collinsella sp. | reverse complement strand
GAGCGCCCCAATGAGGAGAGATAATAAATCCATTGCATCCCTTTCGATTGCAAATTAATCAATTGTCGTATGCCAACATGTCCACTAATGAATTATTGTGTGCCAAGTTTGACGAAGTGCCATTCGTTTGCGAACCAATAGCACACTTAAATCCATGTCGTAAAACCCTTATTCTTTATTTCTTTGTTTTTGCCTATCTATATCTACAAAGTGTTTTGCCAATACACAAACTCCGTCAAAAATAAGGCATACATTTCTAGTCAAATCGAATCTCTGCGTAAATGCCAGCTCACATTATCGTGATGATAGGCTCTTACAAGCTGATCTCATAAAGTACGCCTAAGCGGTTCAACTGCAAGAGATGCTCTCCCAGTAATCACCAAGAGAGCATTTTCAGAAATCGCGGTTCGTGTGGCTTAGAGGCAAAGGCTTTCACTAGCGCGCAAAATCACCCCAAAATACGCCCAATATAGACCTCACGATAATGTGCGCGATTATTCCCACTCCACGGTACTTGGCGGCTTGGACGTGATGTCGTACACCACACGGTTAATCCCCGGGACCTCGGCCACGATGCGGCTCGAGATCCGCCCGAGCACGTCGTAGGGCAGCTTGGCCCAGTCCGCCGTCATCGCGTCGGTGCTCTCGACGGCGCGCAGGATGATCGGGCGCGCGTACGTGCGCTCGTCGCCCATCACGCCCACGCTCCTGATGTCGGGCAGCACCGCGAAGTACTGCCACACGGCGCGCTCGATCACGGGCCCACCGGCGCACCCGCGCTCGACCTCGCCGTTTGGCTCGCCGCTCTCCTCGGCGATCATCGCGTTGTAGGCGTCGAGCTCCTCGCGCACGATGGCATCGGCGTTCTTGAGGATCTCGAGCTTCTCCTTGTCGACCGCGCCGATGATGCGGATGGCCAGGCCCGGGCCCGGGAAGGGCTGACGGAACACGATGTGACCCGGCAGGCCCAGCGCCAGACCAAGCGCGCGGACCTCGTCCTTAAAGAAGTGGTCGAGCGGCTCAATGAGGTCGAAGTGCACGCCCTCGGGGAACGGGATCAGGTTGTGATGGCTCTTGATGGTGGCCGTCTTGCCGCCCGTCTTGCGAGCGCCGGACTCGATGATGTCGGGGTAGATAGTGCCCTGAGCCAGGTACTTGACCGGCTTGCCGTCGGTCTCGAGCTGCTGCGCCACGGCGAAGAACTCTTTCCAGAACTGCGTACCGATGATACGGCGCTTCTCCTCGGGCTCGGTCACGCCGGCCAGAAGCTCGGCGTAGCGGTCCTCGGCATGAACGTGGATAAAGTCGACGTCAAATTGCTTGGTGAAGACCTCCTCCACCTGCTCGGGCTCGCCCTTGCGCAGCAGGCCGTGGTTGATGAACACGCAGGTCATCTGCTTGCCCACGGCGCGGGCGCCCAGCGCAGCCACGACGGAGGAGTCGACGCCGCCGGACAGGGCCAGAATCACGCGGTCGTTGCCGACCTTCTCGCGGAACTCAGCCGTCATGGTCTCGACCAGGTTGTCCATGCTCCAGTTGGGCTCCAAGCCGCAAATCTCAAACAGGAAGTTGCTCAGCAGCTGCTGACCATACTCGGAGTGCTTGACCTCGGGGTGGAACTGCGTGGTGAAGATCTTGCGCTCGACGCACTCCATGGCAGCAACCGGGCACACGTCGGTGCTGGCGGTAACGGTAAAGCCCTCGGGCACCTCGGACACGGCGTCGCGGTGGCTCATCCACACGGTCTGCTCCATGGGCGTGGAGTTAAAGAGCTTGGCATCTGCCGTGCGCGTGATAGTGGCGCGGCCGTACTCGCCCACCTCGGAGTGGCCGACCTTGCCGCCGAGCGTCACGGCCGTGATCTGATGGCCGTAGCAAAAGCCCAGGACGGGAAGGCCCAGGTCAAAGATGGCAGGATCGATGGACGGAGCGTCCTCGGCGTACACGGAAGCCGGACCGCCGGAAAGGATGAGCGCAGAGGCGTTCATCTCGCGAATCTCGTCGGCCGAGATGTCGCAGGGGACAATCTCGGAATACACGTTGAGGTCGCGGACGCGACGGGCAATGAGCTGACCGTACTGCGCACCAAAGTCGAGTACGAGGACCTTTGCGGAAGCCTTTTGATCCATGGTTCCCCCTCTTGTTGGCGGGGAGCCGGTGCCCACCCGCGTGAATGAACGAAAATAACTTCCATAGTGTACACGTTATATGGGGTTTCTCGTCCCTCGCAGCCATCAGCGCACGGCAAACGCACGACCTGGGCCCCTATTTGACGGCAATTGAAGTGTTACCAGACGTTACAGATGATGTAATACGTTTGAACATTGGACGCCCTGTGCCACAATACTGCCGAACGACTCCGCCTCTGCGGCGGCAAATACGATAGGAATATCAGCATGAAGCGCATCCTTCTCATCGCCACGGGCGGCACCATCGCATCGACCGAGGACGGCAACGGCCTCTCCCCCGCCCTGACCGGTGAGGAGCTCGCCCAGAGCGTCCCCGAGATCTCGGGCCTCTGCGAGCTCGACGTCGTGCAGCCCATGAACATCGACAGCACCAACATGCGCCCGAGTGACTGGATGCGTATCCGCGACGTCATCGTCGAGGGTTATGCCGACCACGACGGCTTCGTGATCCTGCACGGCACCGACACCATGAGCTACACCGCGGCAGCGCTTTCCTATCTGATTCAGGACAGTCCCAAGCCCATCGTACTCACCGGCTCGCAAAAGCCCATGGGCAACCCTTTTACTGACGCCAAACTCAATCTGTACCAGAGCCTGCTCTATGCGCTCGACGAGCATTCGCACGACGTCTCGATCGTGTTTGGCGGCGTCGCCATTGCCGGCACGCGCGCCCGCAAGCAGCGCACCATGAGCTTTAACGCGTTCATTAGCGTCAACTATCCGCCCATTGCCTACATCCGCAACGACCGCATTGTGCGCAACGGTCTTCACGGCACGCACCAGAATGAGAGCCCGGTTCGTTTCTACGACAGTATCGACCCGCGCGTGTTTGTCCTTAAGCTGACGCCCGGCGTGAACCCGGGTATCCTGGACGCCCTGGCCGATAGCTACGATGCCGTGATTCTGGAGACCTTTGGCATTGGCGGTATCCCCGAGTTTGGCGAGTCGGGCGAGACATTCCAAGAGGCGATTTTTCGCTGGGTCGATTCGGGTCGCACCGTCGTTATGACCACGCAAGTCCCCGAAGAGGGCCTCGATCTGGGCGTTTATGAGGTCGGCCGAGCTTACGCCGATCATCCGGGTATTTTGCGCGGCGACGACATGACCACCGAGACGCTCGTGGCCAAAACCATGTGGGCGCTCGGCCAGTCACGTGATGCGGCCGAGATTCAGCGCCTGTTCTACAGCCAAGTCAACCACGACCGTATCCCGATGGCGTAATTCAGTTGTCGACGGGTATCCCCTATTCGATGCCCTCGAGAAGCTCTGACACCGTCATGCCGAGTGCGGGTGCGATCTTAAATAGAACCTTGAGCGTGAAATTTGCCGTCCCATCTTCGATTCGGTCGAGGTAGGGTCGGCTGATTCCTGTCGCCACACAAAAATCAACCTTGGAGATACCAAGGTCTCTGCGTGTCTCTTCGACCCGCCTGCCAAGAATCTGTTTCGCACGTTCGTCCATGCAGCCGAGTTTGAAATGGAGCCGAACATAAACGTAAACTATAGTTTACGTTTTGCCGAATACACAGGAGTTTTCTATGTCGGGTTCTTCGGTCCGCACGTACCGAGCCGCGCTTCGCACAAACAGCGCACCGCCCAAGCTCGTCGTCGTTGAAGCAGAATGTCTTTCGCCCGATGAGCGCACAGCATTTGCATTGCTATCAAGTCGCGTCGCCGCCGTTCTGGTCCCTTGCCCGGCGCAAGGTGAACTTGCCATCCAATGCCAAGCGCACAGCTGCTCGCTCAATCAGGCTGCCGTAATCGTAACCAGCCAACGCGGCCTGTCGCTCCTTTTGGAAGCCGGCGTCGCGCTCGCCCTTCGCGGTGCCGGATACGAAAACGAGGCCGCCGCCGATGTAGTCTTTCAACCACGATCGAGCGGCGGCCTCGCAGCAGCCATCGAATATGCTTGCAGGCTCGTTGCCTAAAGGCGCAAGCTAAAAGCCCAGGCCAAAGCCCATACCGGTAATCGCCGAATACATAAAGTAGACGTTGATTACGTTGAGAAACACACCCGTGATGCAGCCGTTTCGCAGGTAGCGCTCGCACACGATGCGCGCCATGGCGGCGGAGTCATCATTGTTTTTAGCCTGGCGTCCCGCCGTAAAGTACGTCGCCACGCTCAGCAGCAGATTGAGCACCGGCAACGCCAGCAGCTCGTAACTCTTGCCCCAGCGCGTCGCCTCGCCGGCGGCATTAAACTTCGTTGCCACCTCGGGACCAATGTTGGGGATAACACACGCTGCGACCACCAGCGGAATCACCGCAAGTACGAGCAGCGCAATACCCATGTAGCCAGCTTTTTTGCCATATTTAAACATATGCGTCGTCCTTACACGTTAAAGCGGAAGTGCACGACGTCGCCATCGGCCATGACATAGACCTTGCCCTCAATACGCAGCTTGCCGGCAGCCTTGGCGCCCTGCTCGCCACCGAGCTCGATGTAGTCGTCGTAGCCAATGACCTCGGCCTTAATAAAGCCACGCTCAAAGTCGGTGTGGATGACACCGGCGGCCTGCGGGGCGGTCGCGCCCTGACGCACCGTCCAGGCCTTGACCTCCATCTCGCCAGCCGTAAAGAACGACTGCAGGCCGAGCAGCTTGTAGGCAGCCTGAGCGAGCACGTCCAGACCGGGCTGCTCCAGGCCCAGGCTCTCCAGGTAGTCGGCAGCGTCCTCGGGATCGAGCTCGGAAAGCTCGGCCTCGATCTTGGCGCAGATCGGCAGCGGCTTGACGCCATCAATGGGCGCCAGGTCCTCGTTGAGCATGTCCTCGTCTACGTTGGCCACATACAGGATGGGCTTCATGGTGAGCAGGAACAAGCCCTTGGCAGCGGCGCGCTCCTCGTCGGTCATCTCCATGGACGCGGCGCGCTTGCCCTCGTTGAGCCAGGCAAGCAGGCGCTTGGCGACCTCAAACTTGGGCATGAGCTCCTTGTCGCGCTTGGCCTCCTTCTCGAACTTGGGCAGCTGCTTCTCGAGCGTGCCCATGTCGGCCGCCTCGCCCATGCGAATAATGGCGGGATAATCCGCTGGGGTCGACATACGAATTTCGGCTATGGCGTCAATTCCGTAAGGCATTTCGTGCTTCGTCATGGTACTCAAATCCAACGCGTCCGTTTCATGCGTCTGTGCGATGCCGTTCCCCGATGTGTTCATGTTTATCCCCCAGAAAGAATTAAACGGCATTTCTGGCATATACTAACGCTTATATGTCAA
>USHS01000114.1 GCA_900554585.1 uncultured Collinsella sp. | reverse complement strand
GCAAGGCCGCTCCCAAGGACCGCCAAGCTTCCTCGGCCCCCGAGGGCGAAGTCGACATCCCCCAAGCACCCGAACAGGCACTACTCAACCCCACCGATACAGCACCAGACAACGCCGACCCCGGTATGGGATATATCTTTGAGCACACGCGCGGCCGAAAGTGCTTGGTCTTTGCCAACTCGCGCGAGGAGGCAGAGGCCGTATGCTCCATGCTGCGTAGCTACTGCGAGAGCCGGCACGAGCCCGACCGCTTCCTTATCCATCACGGCAACCTCTCGGCATCGCTACGCGAGACGGCAGAAGAGCTCATGCGCGACGAGGAACAGGCACAGACAACCGTCACCACCTCCACGCTGGAGCTCGGCATTGATATCGGTCGCCTGGAGCGCGCGTTCCAGATCGATGCACCGTTTACCGTCAGCTCCTTTTTGCAGCGCATGGGGCGCACGGGACGCCGCGATCTTCCGCCCGAGATGTGGTTTGTCATGCGCGAGGAAGAGCCCGAGCCGCGCACGATGATGCCTGAAACGATACCTTGGAAGCTCCTCCAGGGCATCGCGCTCGTACAACTCTATCGCGAGGAAAAGTGGGTCGAGCCGCCCGAGCTCGATCGACTCCCCTACAGCCTGCTCTATCACCAGACCATGTCGACCCTCGCCAGCACCGGCGAACTCACGCCTGCCGAACTTGCCCAGCGCGTGCTCACGCTCAGCTATTTCCACCGCGTCTCGGCCGATGACTATCGCGTACTGCTGCGCCACCTCATCAAGATCGACCACATCCAGGTCACCGAGGGCGGTGGGCTCATTGTGGGCCTCGCGGGCGAGCGCATCATTAACAACTTTAAGTTTTACGCCGTGTTCCAGGAAAACGAGGAGTTCACCGTTCGCAGCGAGTCGGCCGAGTTGGGCACGATCGTCAATCCGCCGCCGCCCGGTGAGCGCATCGCCATCGCCGGACACTGCTGGATTGTCGAGGAAGTGGACTGGAAGCGTCATGCCGTCTTTGCCACGCAGGTCAAGGGCCGTGTGCCGGCCTACTTTGGCGACTGCCCCGGTGACATCAACACACATGTACTCGAGCGTATGCGCAAGGCGCTCAACGAGCACACAGCATATCCGTACCTTATGGGTAACGCACGGGCCCGCTTGGCGCAGGCTCGTCATACGGCCAAGATTTCGGGCGCGGGAACTAAACCGCTCATTAACCTGGGCGGCGATACCTGGGTGCTCTTCCCCTGGCTGGGCAGCTACGCCTTTTTGGCCCTCGAGCGCATGCTCAAGATTAAATGTGCCGCGGAGTTGGGCCTTCGCGGACTCGACCCATTACGCCCGTACTTTATGCAGTTTAAGATGAAGGCCGACGAGGAGACGTTCTTTGAGGTGCTCGCCGCCGAGGCCGAGAAGGACTTCGATCCCATCGAGCTCGTCTATCCCGACGAGGTGCCTTATTTTGACCGCTACGACGAGTTTGTTCCCGAAGAGCTCGTGCGCAAGGGCTTTGCCGAAGGCGTGCTCGACATAGAGGGCATGAAGCAGCGTGTCCGCAGCTGGAGCGACCACGCCTAAGACCCGTCTTTTTGGGACGGAGAGACTTACTTGTCGTGAAGGACGGTGCCGAGGAAGTCGGCGTCGAAGGGCACGGCTTCGGCAAAGGCATAATCGCCGTCACTGGCGACGAGCAGGTAGTTTTCCTCGCCGCCGAACTCCGCGTCGCCGCATGGGACCACCCAGGCGTGGGCGAATACCTCGAGTGCCGCGGCAACGCAATCGCGCAGGAACGTCACGTCGCTCCCCCTGTTCGCACTCACGATATTGGCAACATAGATGCCCCCGGGGTTCAGGCTGCCTCGCACCAAACGCAATGCCTCAACCGTCGCCAGCTCGCGTACGGGCTCGGCACCGCCAAAGCAATCGCTCACGACCACGTCGTAGCGACGATGACCCACGCTCGTCACGCCCAGATACGAGCGAGCCTCAGCGGTAATCACTCGCAGGCGATCGCCCACCGTGCGCTCCAGCTCGTCCAGGTAGAACCAACGGCGCGCCAGGCGCGTAATCTCGGCATCGTACTCAACGACGTCCATGCGCAAGCTCTCGTGCGACATCAGTGCAAACTTGGGATAGGCAAACCCGCCGCCG
Organism: uncultured Collinsella sp.; assembly: GCA_900554585.1. GTDB lineage: Bacteria > Actinomycetota > Coriobacteriia > Coriobacteriales > Coriobacteriaceae > Collinsella. The sequence goes on along the minus strand of USHS01000114.1, from coordinate 3,301 downwards.
CCCAGCATGAGCATACGGTCGATACCATGCCCGTAAGCATCACGCATTGCGTCCTCAGCCTCAAACACGTCGTCAAACGCGCGATAGTACGCAAAGACGGGCTCCGCCCAACGCTCGCCAACGTAGCTTGCGCTTTGGTAAACGCCGCCTTGCACCAATACACGGACTTCGTCGCCGCCCTCATCGTGCACGCGTTTCACACGCGCCAACCCATTGCGGGTTCGCGCAACCTGCAGACAGGCAGCACGGACAGCGACAGCGGCCGCGCCAAGCGCCGCGGCCCCCAGAGCAACGCCGGCAACGACGCCGGCAGAAACACTCGGCTTGTTCATCTAGAGCTCCTTTTGCAGATAAAGGCCATGGTCATAAAATCCAAGATGACGATAGTACTCACGTGTGCCAATCGCGCTAATCACGTTGATACGCGCATAACCCGCATCCCGGGCAATCTCGCACGCACGCTCTACGAGCAAACGCCCCAACCCGTGATGCTGCGCCGCCTGGCCTTGATCGCCCACGCGCGCCGCCATGCCATACACGTGAACCTCGCGAATCATCGCCTCGTCCGACACCGTCGGCAACTCGTCCGCATGCGCGGCAACAAACGCGCGGTCGGGCAGCGACAGGCGCAAAAAGCCCGCGATTTTGCCCTGCGGTGTCACCCACTGCAAAAAGCGCTCGTGCGTCACCGGCGTCTCGTACGCCACTTCCTCGTCAAGGGTCAACTCGTCCAGGTCGGCACCCGCCGTGCTGATCTCGCGATAGCGAATCTCACGCACCGTCGCACCGTCACCCCGAGCAGCCAGGCGGTTCTCAACGAGCTGGCGCAGGTTGGGTTTCTTGTTGCCCACCATGATGTCATCGGAGCTAAAGTCGCGGATCATGCGGCTGATGCGGCAGAACGCCGGCGTCACCACGATGTCGTCGGCCAACACATCGAGCAGCTCGTCCTCGGTATAGGGGCGCCACTCGCCACGCTCGTAACAGCCCACCAGACGCGAGCCCTCGATGAGCGCGCACGGGTAGACCTTGACCTCGTCGGGCATAAAGGCGCCCTCGGTCATAAAGCGCTCGTAGTCGCGCTTGTCCCCATCAGGCGTGGCGCCCAGCAAGTTGAGCATAAAGTGCGCGTGGATCTTAAAGCCAAACAGGCGCGCGAGCGAAAACGCCCGCTCGATCTGCGCCACCGAAATGCGGCGCTCGTTGATATCGAGTAGATGCTGGTCAAGACTCTGAATACCCATCTGAATCTTGGTGCAGCCCAAGCGGCGGATAAGTGTGAGGGCCTGCGGCGTTACGGCATCGGGGCGTGTCTCGATAACGAGCCCCACCACGCGATGCTTCGCCGTCTCGTTGATGCGCTGCTGGTGCTCAAGTTCCTCCATCGTTGCCGCCTGCCACTCGGCAACCTCGCCCCACGGCGTGCCAGGGCCGTACAGACGACGCACCGCACGGTTGTAGCCGCCCACAGCAACATCCACGCGCTCCTGCTCTCCTGCAACACCGCTCGCGAGCTCGGCCTCGTCTGTCGCAATGCCGGCAGCCCGGTAGCGCTCGCGACGCCCCGCCACCACCGGCGGCAGGGCATCGGCGGGCGCATCGTCGAGCAGGCGCCCCGCCTCGGCACGACTGATGCCCGGACGCGCCAACATGGGATTTGCCGCCACGCCCGCCACCGCATCATCATTGAGCGCACGGAAGAGCTCCAACATAAACCACGTCTGATACCCTTGCGGATAGTCGCTCCAGGTACCGCCAAGCACAATAAGCTCGATTTTATCGGTCGCATGACCCATCTGCGAAAGCGCGGTCAGGCGAGCGCTCACCTGCAGATACGGGTCGAAGCAGTTTTGCTCCGCACGGGCGCATGCCGGCTCGGCGTGCAGATAGCTTTTAGGCATGCGCAGGTCGTTGGGGCAAAACAGGCAATCGCCCGAGCACGGCCAGGGCTTGGTGATGACGGTAATGGTCGCCACGCCCGAGGCCGTTCGGCGCGGCTTCATACGCAGCACCTGCAGCAGTTGACGTTCCAGATCGGAATCGACATTCCACGCAGCCCACCGAGCCGGCTCCTCACGTTTAACCCGCTGGTAGAACGGCAGCAGACGGCGCTTGGCCAAATCGCGTTTGTCGGCACCCTCGCGGCGCGCCTCGGCATGTATCAGTTTGACGAGCACCTTGTCGTCTACGGTCTCGCCGCGACGCAGGGCCTCGAGTATGTTCAAGATAATCTGTTCCATGCCCCCATTGTAAAGGCAAAGGCGCCGGAGCCCGTCACGGCTCCGGCGCCTCCATCAAAGAGCATGCCTATATGTACCGATCTCCGAAAACCGCATCTCACTCTGGATCAAACGACATGTCGCCCGAACCGACCTCGAAACGATACGTAGCAGACTTATCGCCGTTGTCGAATTCAAGATTCAATATGGTCTCGCCATCGTAGCCAAGCGGAAGGAAATCGCTCTCGAAGTCGCCGCTGCCCAAGGTGAGGCTCGCCTTAAAGCCCGTCGAGTTCGGAACCGTCATGTTCTACGTCGAGCCCGTCTCCGAGTAGGAAGGCCCGAATCGCGCATGCTTGACAAGATCCTCATCGCCAACCGAGGCGAAATCGCCCTGCGCGTCGTGCGCGCCGCCCACGAGCTCGGCATCAAGTGCGTCGTCGTGTATTCCGAGGCCGACAAGGACACGCGTGCCGTCGAGATGGCCGACGAAAGCGTCTGCATCGGTCCGGCCCCGTCGGCGCTCTCGTATCTCAACATCCCCAACATCATCGCAGCGGCCCAGATTACTGGTGCGCAGGCCATCCATCCTGGCTACGGTTTCCTCTCCGAGAACGCGGACTTCGCCCGCGCCTGTGCCGACAACGACATCATCTTCTTCGGACCGTCTCCCGAGTGCATCGACTCTCTCGGCAACAAGGCAGCCGCCAAGGCCACGATGAAGGAGCTCGGGGTTCCCACGGTGCCCGGAAGCGACGGCCCGGTCGAGACCGTCGAGGAGGCCCGTGCCTTTGCCCACGAGGTCGGCTACCCCGTCCTCATCAAGGCCTCTGCCGGCGGCGGTGGCAAGGGCATGCGCGAAGTGCACGCGCCCGAAGAGCTCGCTGATGCGTTTATGGCGGCGAAGGCCGAAGCGAAGGCCGCGTTCGCAAACGATGACGTGTATATCGAGAAGCTCGTATTGCGTCCTCGCCATGTTGAGATTCAGGTGCTTGCCGACGACTTCGGCCACCAAATCGCCCTGTGCGAGCGCGACTGCTCCATTCAGCGTCGCCACCAAAAGCTGCTCGAAGAGGCTCCGT
>USHS01000113.1 GCA_900554585.1 uncultured Collinsella sp. | reverse complement strand
TGACGGCCCGCGTGGGATCGCCCGAAAACACACTCAGGCACACCAGGATAATCATAAAGTTGACGCGACCGCCCGCGATGGAGATCTGCGGCGCCAAGCCCGCCTGCAGCAGGACGCAGACAATGGCGGCAATCGCAAAAGTGCGGGAGCCAGTCCCCTGTTCGTGTAGATCCATGGACATGCCTCCCTATTCGCTCGAGCCCGAGTCAGTCGTGTCGGACGCATCGGAGCTTTCATCCGAGCTTTCGTCTTTGGACTTGGTGGCCGCATCGCGCGAGGTGCCCTGCGGCGTACTGTTGGCGCTGCTCACATCCTCGTCCGAAGCCGACTGCTCATCGGTCAGCGACGTAATGACCAGCACTTCCTCGTTGTTTTCGGCCGTTGTCTGAGCGCGCACGACGATGGTGTAGTACACATCGTTGGCAGACTTCTCCACCGACGAGACCGTACCGAGCGGCAGGCCCTTGGGGAATACGCCGCCGATGCCCGAGGTCACGATGATATCGCCCACCTTCACGTCGGAGTCGACACTCACGTGCTCCAGCCGCAGGGTACCGTCGGGCTGCCCCTGCAGCATGCCCTGAGCACGCGTATCCTGCACCATGGCGGACACGCCCGAGTTCTCATCACTAATCAGGCGGACGGTGGAGGTCTTGGCCGAAACCTCGATAATCTGACCGATGACACCGGCAGAACTCGTCACGGGCATGTTGATGGTAAGACCGTCGGCAGAGCCTTTGTCGATGGTAACGGTCGAGGTCCAGGCATCGCCCGACGCGCCGACAATGCGAGCCGCGGTGGACTTGAGGTTGTAGGTCGACTGCAGACCGACCAGGCTCTCGAGTCGCTCGGCGGTCTTTTGAGCCTCGGAGAGCTCAGCAACCTTTGACGTCAGGACCTCGTTTTGCTTCTTAAGCTCGTCGAGGGTGTCTTGCGAAGCCGTAAGGTTTGAGAACACGTTTCCGATTGCGTTAAAGGGCGCGGCCACAGCCGAGCCCACAAAACGCACCGGCGAGGTAATCGTCGTCACGCCCGAACGCACGGCATGAATCGGTCCCGCCTCGCCCTCGCGAATGTAAAACGTAAGCAGCAGCACCGAAATTACGCTGAAAACAATCAACGGGCGCATACCCGTTGATTGTCGCTTGGTATTCAGATTTGAAGAGAAACCCGAAGATCGTGCCAAATGGAATCCACCTTTTGGAAATTAAGCATTGGTCTGGACGAAGCCACCGTCAAACGCGTTGGCCTCGAGCACGCGGGCGCAGCCGTTGACGACGTTGTCGAGCGCCGTAGGGCTGACGTTGACCGAAACGCCGGTCTCGTCACGCAGACGCACGTCGAGGCCGCGCAGCAGCGCACCGCCGCCGGTCAGCAGGATGCCGTAGTACATAAGATCCGAGGCAAGATCGGGCGGCGTGGCGTCGAGGGCGTCCTTGACGGCCTTGGCCATCTCGTCGAGCGGCTTGTTGAGCGCGCGGCGGATCTCCTCGCTCTCGATGCGCACAGTCTTGGGCAGGCCCGTGATCACGTCGCGGCCGTTGACCTCGACGTCGAGCTCGTCCTTGAGCGGCACGGCAGAACCGACCTTGATCTTGATGTCCTCGGCCGTGCGCTCGCCGATAGCCAGGTTATAGGCATCGCGAACGTGGGTAAGGATGGCCTGATCAAACTCGTCACCGGCAATGCGGATGGACTGCGACACGACGATACCGCCCATGGCGATAACGGCGACCTCGGTGGTACCGCCACCGATATCGATGACCATGGAGCCAGTGGGCTCCTCGACAGGCAAGTCGGCGCCGATGGCAGCGGCCATGGGCTCCTCGATCAGGTATGCCTGGCGGGCACCGGCCTGGATCGTAGCCTCAAAAACGGCGCGCTTCTCGACCGACGTGACACCGGAGGGGACGCAGACGACAACGCGCGGACGCGGGGTCCACGGATAGCGCTTCTCGGACGCCTTGTCGATAAAATAGCGAAGCATGGCCTCGGTAACGTCGAAGTCGGCGATAACGCCGTCCTTAAGGGGACGCACAGCCACAATGTTACCGGGCGTACGGCCGAGCATGCGCTTTGCCTCGATACCGACAGCCAGGATGCGTTCATCGTTCTTGTCGATGGCGACAACGGAGGGCTCGCGAATGACGATGCCCTTGCCGCGCACGGAGACAAGCGTGTTGGCGGTGCCGAGGTCGATGGCAAGATCGCCCGCATAGCTACCGAAAAACATATCCATCAAAGAAAACAACGCAACTCCTGATGTGTTGGATGATTGCTGGAAAACTACTAGCCCATCATACTAGCGCAAGCCCGGCACTTCACTTGCGGTGAAGCACCGGGCAGCGCTAAATCTCATAAGGTCACTACTGGTTGTCAGCAGCCGAGAGATCGATGTCGAGCGAGGAGACGGCCCAACCGATATGGTTGTCGGAGCGCACGAACTTGACGGTGTACTCCTGCTCGCCGCCCTTGGACAGCGACGCCTTGACCTTGGCGGTGGTCTCGGTCATAGACTGGTCCATGCCCTCAATGGAGACGGTGGCGCCCTGCGGAATCGAGGAAATGATCATCGACTTGGCGTCCTCGGACAGGCTGGAGGCCAGGCAGGACTCGGCCTTGGCGGTATCGCCGTCACCGGCAGCCTGGAACAGGTCGGTGACAACAGACTCCTGCGAGGGAAAGCCCAGGCCGCGCGTGTAGGCAAAGCCAAGACCGCCTGCGGCAATGACGATCAGCAGAAGCAGCACCAAGAAAACCTTGAGGCCCGTGTGGCGATGGCGACGACGGACCTTGGCCTCCTTGCGGTCCTGCTGAACCATCTCGGACTCGGACAGGGTGAAGAAGCCGGTGTCCGAGGGGTCGGGCATAAACTGACCGGTAGCACCCGTGGGGTCGAGCGGGTCGACGGCGGGAGCATCCATCGCGGGAGCCGGCGCCGTGGCCATGGCCGTCTGGGCCGAAAGAGCAGCGAGGGAATCGTGCACGCGGGCAAGCTCGTCGGCCTGCTCGGGCGTGAGCTGGTAGATACCGTCGGCGGTGGCGGCGTTAAAGGCATCGAGCGCGTCAGAGGGGCGACCGGCGGCAGAGAGCGCCTCGCCCATACCGGCGTTAAGCGCACGTGTGTCGTCGCGCGGACCGGCAAAGTCAATGGCCGTGCGGTAGGTCTCTACGGCGTCTGCCGGACGGCCGAGCTTAATGAAGCAGCGGCCAAGATCGCCGAGGGCGGCGGCGGGAGCCGAGTTGGCGCCATCGATGGCGGCCTGGCGGAAGGCGGTGCCGGCATTGGCATAATCGCCCGACTGGAACAGGGCGTTGCCCAGACCCAGATAGGCCTTAAACGGCGTGGCATAGGATGCATCCTGCGTTGCAGCGGAGAAAGCCTGGGCTGCGGTCACATAGTCACCCACGGCAGCAAGCGCCTTGCCGCGGTTGGTAAGCAGCGCGCCGCGCTTGCCATAGGTACCGTCGTTGAGGGCGGCGGCGTAGGCCTCGGCGGCCTCGGCATACATGCCCAGGTGCATCAAGGCGTTGCCGCGCAGATGGTCGGCCTCGCCCATAATCTCGCTGGGGGTCTTTGCCGCACCGAGCATCTGGGCGGCAGCGGAATAATCACCCGCGCGATAAGCGGCGCGGCCCTGTTGGATCAGCTGGCTATTCAAGGAAGTCCCCTTTACTCGTGAACGATCTCGACGTGGACGATCTCGTCGCCGGCACGCAGCTGCGAGATGACGTCGAGGCCCTCGACCGTGGTGCCAAAGACGGTGTAGCCGGAGTCGAGGTTATGCTGAGCGCCCAGGCAGAAGTAGAACTGCGAACCCGCGGAATCGGGATCCATGGAACGTGCCATGGCAAGCGCGCCGTCGACGTGGCTGTTACGCGGGTTGGTAGCGAACTCGCCCTTGATGCAGTAGCCGGGGCCGCCGGTACCGGGCATGCCGTCGGGGCCCTCAAGACCGGCGGCGACATCGGCGCCGGACATATCGCGGGTATTGGGGTCGCCGCCCTGGATCACAAAACCGGGCACATAGCGATGGAACTTAAGGCCGTCGTAAAAACCCATAGTGGAAAGCTCGCAGAAGTTCGCCACGTGGATGGGGGCGCCCTCGCCGTCAAACTTGACCTTGATGGTGCCCTTCGACGTCTCGATCACCACGCACTCATCGCCGGCAAGCTGATACTCGGGCGTGTAGAGCTCTTTCTTAAAACCAAACATGTGGTTCCTTCCTCGTGCGTTTAAAGCATATTTGGTCAAATTGTAGCAATAAGCACGGGCTTCCATCAATTGCGCACGCAGGTTATGCCGCCGGAGGGCAACAAATTACGAACGTTGCTGCGGTCTCCATGCGCTCACGTTGGCGTCGTACTGGTTAAGCGCGCTGTTGCCGCCTTGTGCGATGGGCGCCAGGATCTCGCTCTGACGGGCGCTCAGCGACTCGCCGTCGGGAATGGACAGCGAGATATCCCAGCTCTGGCAGATCACATCGACACGCTCGTACATCCACTGGGCAAGCTGCTTTAGATGATCGATGTCCTCCGCATAGACGGTGTCGTCCTGAACCTTGAGGTTATTGAGCTCATCCTGGGTCTTTTTAATCTGATCGCGCAGGGCATAAGCGCTCTGCGACAGCTCCTGGCGGGTGGAGAACGGCGTACGCAGATAGCCGTTATTAAACGAATCGATGACCTCGCCGATCTGATCATCGTCGCTGTACGACACGATGGTCTGGTACAGGCCGTCGAGCCTGGCGTAGAGCTGGTCGTCGGTTAAGACGGTCTCCTCCTGAACGACCTCGGACGCATCCTCTTGCTTGGACTCTTTCTCGGTGGCCTCGCCCTTTTGGCGCGACGGGAAGGTGGTCTTGGCGGCCTGGCCAAACTGGTCGTAGAAGCCGGGCATGACGCCCATAGGATCGGCAGTCACAAACCAATACGCACCACCGCACACGGCGGCGAGCACCGCGATGACGATAAGCGGTTTGGGGATATGGCGCTTGTGCTTGTGATAGGCATCCTCGTCGGGATGGACCTTGCGCTTGGCCTTTTGCTTTTTGGGCTGGACATCATCGCGCAGGGACGCCGGTGTGGGGATATCGACCTTGGGGATGCCAAAGTCTTTATCGAAGGCAGGCAGCACGCAGGTCTCGTTGGGATCGGCGGCATCCGAGAGCACCGCGGCGGCAGAGGCCGGCGCATGGGGCACCTCGGTATCGATCTGCTCCTGCGTCAAGCGCGGAAAGCCGGCCGTGCGGCCTGCTGCCAGATCGGATGCAGCCGCGTCTTTGGAAAGGATGCCCGGGGCGGGGCGCCCGCACTTGGGACAGGTGCGATCATGCGGGGACAGGCGTGCGCCACAACCATCGCAGAATACGAACTCGGTATGCTCGGGACCGTCGCCCGGACCAACGTATGCGTTGCAATAGGGGCAGAACGAGGCGCAACGCCTCCCTAAGTTGCGGTGAAATAGCTGTCTCTTATACAC
>USHS01000112.1 GCA_900554585.1 uncultured Collinsella sp. | reverse complement strand
GATGCTCAGGAGTCTCGTGGGCTCGGAGATGTGTATAAGAGACAGGGCCAAGGTCGCGCAGGGTGGCGGGCAGTGTGAGGAAGTGCTTGCGGCCGTCGACGACCGGCAGCAGACCGTCGCGCCCGATACTCCGTTCGCCGCATCATGGGCGGCGGCGGATCAGCTTTACGCGGACCTGAGCATCGCTACGTCGCCCGTATTCGACGATCGCGATTGGGACACAATCTATTCCAAAGCCATGGACGAGCGCTATCGCCAAAAGGGGATGATCCTGTGAGCGGGGCTCCCCTCAAAATAATGGTGGATGCCAACGTATGGGTTGATTCGTTTTGCGTCGACCATGCCGAGTCGCTTGCCGCACGTGCTTTTATCGGACGGGCGACGGAGACGGGGGCGTTGCTGTTCTTCCCGGTGCATATCGCTAAAGACGTGCTGTACGTTGTCCAACACGAGCTGAAGCGTAGCGTTCTTGCCAGCGGGGGAGCGCTCGACGAGGCATCTGCCCGTGCAATTGGCGAGGCCGCGCTGGCGTTTGTTCGAAATATGACCGAAAACGCCACGGCTGTGGGAGCAGACGCATCTGATCTGTGGCTAGCCGATAAATATCTGACGCTCCATCGCGATTATGAGGACAACCTGGTACTCGCCGCATGCAAACGCGCCCAGGTCGATTACTTAGTGACCAACGATCGCAAGCTGCTCGAACATGCCGATCTTGCAGCAAAGACACCTCGTCAAATGATGCCGATTCTTACTTTGGCCGAACGCGGCGGCGCGGCTATCAGTTGACGCGAACTGTTTGCAGGCCTCTTGGACGACGATGCGCCAAGGGACCCGCATCTGCTATTTACAAAAGCTCGGCCTTAATGGCGGGACTTTCTGCGAGCTGCTCGGCTGCCTTTTCTTCGGAGCTGTCGAGCGCGGCTAAGCTGCGGTAGACCCACTCGTTCACCTGGGTGTTCTTGACGCCTGCGGTCTGCATAAGGGCGCCTACCTCGCGGATTGCTGTGAGCAGATCGGCTTTGGGACCCGCGAGCTCGACCTCGATGCCGTGGTAGGCGGACACGCCGCGGTTCTCACTCACGTGGTCGATAAAGCCCTCGACGGTCTCAAGCTGCTGGGCGAGAGCTGCATCATCGTCAGCGTCCAGCGCGACGAGTGCGTTCGATACCGTGAGGGCGGGATGTCCGCAGGGGACAAAGCCCTCGATGACATCCATAGCTTCGGTAATGGTTGAGCCCAGGCCCACGAGGGCATTGACGAGTTGCTGCTTGGTATCCATAACGGTCCTTTCGACGGGTCAATTTTGCTTGGCGAAAATATACGTGACGCGTTCGGTGGCAAAAGTGCGAAGTATGGTGCACATTAGGGTCTTCACAGCTCGTGCATAGAGCAGCTGTCATCCTTTAGAACGTGGTAAGATAGCTATCCACGAGCGGGGCTCACCCCGCGTGTTCCTTGAAAAGTCGACGGTTATCGGGTGTTTGCAGGTCCGATACCATCCAGACTTTCCCAACATTCGGGGGCGACTGGTTTCGACACGATAGCTCTGAGAGAGGAAGCAAGCCGAGGTCTCCTCGCCTCGTTAAACAGGGGTACCGTCAAATTGAATTGACAACAACTCTTCTTTTGAGCCTATGGCTCTCGCTGCTTAGTTTATAGCGGCGCGTCAACCCGGTGATTTCCCCGACACCGGCGCGACGTCATTTTAGGGGAATGCTCCTGCGCACGTAATCGGTATGGCGCAGGTTAAGACCGAACCGGTTAGGACGCCGCGAGCGTGTCGCTGCGCGCAAAGCGTCCGAGACTAAACCAGCGACTGAGCTTGGAGATGCCAATCAGGGGGCTTTCGTGGACCGGAGTTCGATTCTCCGCGCCTCCACCATAAGTAACAGGCAGGTAGATATTCGTATCTACCTGCCTTTTTATTTCTAGTCCGTACCGCGGAGAATCGAACTCTGTGCAGGGCGCGGGCGTAAAGAAAACGCCTTGGCAACGCAGGCCGGGACACGCTTTCCGAATGGTGAGCTTAGCGGAAACTGCGACCCGGAATTTGCTCTGAGACCGGGACGCGCTTTCCCGCCGACCGTCTCGCCCCCCCCCTTAACTCCAAAACCAATGCGCTCTCCATCACAAAACTGGGTAGAAGAAGGCCAAAACGAAACAGCAGGAGGTCAACATGACTGCAGAAGATAAGGCAAAGAACGCCGGCAAGGTCGCGCTTGTTTTGGAGGGCGGCAGCTTCCGCGGGCAATTTACCGCAGGCGTGCTTGACGTTCTCATGGAGGCCGGCGTCGAGATTCCGGCGGTATATGGCGTATCGGCCGGTGCCCTCAACGGCGTGAACTACAAGTCGCACCAGATCGGCCGTGCCAACCGCATCAACCTGGCTTTCTGCAACGACAACCGCTTCATGGGTGCCGCATCGTTTGCGTCCACGGGTTCTATTGTGGGCTACGACTTTATCTTCAACGATGTCCAGGACCGCCTGGATCCCTTTGACAACGAGACGTTTGATGCGAGCCCCATCGAGATGTACGCCGTCGCGACGGACATGCTCTTTGGAACTGCCGCGTACCTGCCGGTCAAAAGCGCCGTGCTCGACCTCGATGCCGTGCGCGCCTCGACGTCGCTGCCGCTGGTGACGCCGCCGGTCGAGATTGACGGGCACAAATACGTCGACGGTGGCGTAGCCGATTCGGTTCCCATCGAGCACGTGCTGGAGGAGGCGGGCTTCGATCGCGCGGTTGTCATTGTCACGCAGGACCGCTCGTACGAGAAAAAGCCCTACGAGTTTATGCCCGCCGCGCGCGCCCGCTATGCCGACTACCCCTACCTGCTCGAGGCTATCGAGACGCGCCACGACCGCTATAACATCCAGCGCATGCATCTGTGGAAGTATGAGCGCGAGGGCCGCGCACTGGTCGTTGCTCCGCAAAAGCCGGTCGAGGTCGGCCACGTTGAGCACGATCCAGCAAAGCTCCTCGACCTGTATATTCAGGGCCGCCAGGAGGCAAGGCGCTTGCTGGGAGATATCGAGGCGTTTGTCGAGCGCTAGTGTCGCGACGTCATGACCCATGGACGACATGTGCAGAAAGTCTGGTCAGAGCCAAAATACCTGTTGACTCGGGCGACGAGCGGGGTAATATGGACGGGTTACTTGCAGAGCCCCGTGAATCTCTGTAACAACACGTACTGTACATGGAGGAGTCTAAGTGATTTCGAAATCGACTCACTACGCCAAGCAGGGCGAGGTCCAGCGCAACTGGGTTCTCGTCGACGCCGATGGTGCTGTCCTGGGCCGTCTTGCCACCCAGATCGCAATGATTCTGCGCGGTAAGAACAAGCCCCAGTTCACGCCCAACAGCGACTGCGGCGACTTCGTTGTCGTCATCAACGCCGATAAGGTCCAGCTTACCGGTAACAAGGCCGACACGAAGACCTATTATCGCCACAGCGGCTACAACGGCGGCCTCAAGGCTGAGAGCTTCCGCCAGGCTATGGAGAAGCACCCGGAGAAGGTCATCGAGCGCGCCGTTCGCGGCATGCTGCCCAAGACCACCCTCGGCCGTGCCCAGATGACCAAGCTTAAGGTCTACGCTGGTGCCGAGCATCCGCACGCTGCCCAGAACCCCACGAAGATTGAGCTGGAGGCTTAAAGATGGCTGAGAACACCGTTGTCTACCAGGGTACCGGCCGTCGTAAGAACGCCGTCGCCCGCGTCCGTCTCGTCCCCGGCACCGGCAAGGTGACCATCAACAAGCGTGACGCCGAGCAGTATTTCGGCCGTCATCAGCTCGTTGAGAACGCCCTTGCTCCCTTCAAGGTGACCGACACCGCCGGTCAGTTCGACGTTATCGCTCTGTGCGATGGCGGCGGCATCTCCGGTCAGTCCGGCGCTCTGCGCCTGGGCATCGCTCGCGCTCTTCTGAACGCTGGCGACTACCGTGCTGACCTCAAAAAGGCCGGTTTCCTTACGCGCGATGCTCGCGTGGTCGAGCGCAAGAAGTACGGCCTCAAGAAGGCTCGCCGCGCTCCCCAGTTCTCCAAGCGCTAAGGTTTTATCTCCTTACGAGATACAATGTACAAGCGGGGCCTGCCGATTGCTCGGCGGGTCCCGCTTTTCTTTTTCGACTAGGGTGGGCGACTGCGTTTTGCCCACTTGGGAAGGAGCGATCCTATGCCCCAGAACATCTTCGGTACCGATGGCGTCCGCGGCGTCGCCAACGCCGACCTCTCGTGCGACCTCGCGTTTCGTCTTGGCCGTGCGGCGACCAAGTTCCTTGGTCCGGACATTTGCATCGGCCGTGACACGCGTCTTTCGGGCACCATGCTCGAGAGTGCTCTGACCGCCGGCATTATGGCTGAGGGCGGCCGACCGCACTGCTGCGGCGTTATCCCTACGCCGGCCGTGGCGCTGCTCACCGTCCAAAACGAGCTCGACGGCGGTATCGTCATCTCCGCTTCGCACAATCCGCCGGAGTTCAACGGCATCAAGTTCTTTAGCCGCAAGGGCATGAAGCTTCCCGATGCTGTCGAGGAAGAGATCAGCGCCTGGGTCATGTCCGAGGAGGCCATGGCTGCCGATACGCTGCCGACCGGTGTCGGCGTGGGTCACATCATCAAGATGAAGGACGCCCGCAAGGCATATGTCGATCATGCCATCAGCACGCTCGACGGCCTTAAGCTCGACGGCCTGGTTGTTGCCGTCGACTGCGGCCACGGCGCTTCTTGCCAGACCACGCCCGCCGCACTGCAGCGCCTGGGCGCCACGGTCCATGCCATCAACACCGATTACTGCGGCACCGACATTAACGTCGAGTGCGGCTCCACTCATCTTGAGCCCCTGCGTGAGCTCGTGCTGCGCACCCACGCCGACATCGGTCTGGCTCACGATGGCGACGCCGATCGCGTGCTGTTCGTGGACAGCGAGGGCAACAAAATCGATGGCGACTATATCCTGGCCATCTGCGGCTCCGACTTGGCCGCTCGCGGCAAGCTCGCCAACTCCGAGATCGTCTCGACCGTTATGTGCAACCTAGGCTTCTCCATCGCCATGAAGGAGCAGGGCTTCGAGATGGTCCAGACCGCAGTGGGCGACCGCTATGTTCTTGAGCGTATGCTCGAGGACGGTGCCGTCATCGGCGGCGAGCAGTCCGGCCACATCATCTTCCTGGAGCACAACACCACCGGTGACGGCTTGGTGACGGCCCTGCAGCTTCTGGCCGTGCTCAAGCGCACCGGCCGCACCCTCACCGACCTTGCCGGCATCATGAAGAAGTACCCGCAAGTGCTTGTCAACGTGCATTCCGACAACAAGGCCGGCCTGGACGATTGCCAGCCCATTTGGGACGCCGTCGCTGCCGCCGAGAAGGAGCTCAACGGCCGCGGCCGCATTCTGGTGCGTCCGAGTGGCACCGAGCCGCTGGTCCGCGTGATGGCCGAGGCCGAGACGCACGAGCTGACCCAGCGTGTGGTTGACGACATCGTCGA
>USHS01000111.1 GCA_900554585.1 uncultured Collinsella sp. | reverse complement strand
AAATTCACAACGCCCTGGCGCTCCCAACGGTGACGTTCGCGCAGAACGCCCTCGCGCTGAAAGCCGGATTTCTCCAAAATGCGCTGCTTGTCAATGTCCGCATCTAAGCAAACGGACTGCACGCGGTTCACGCGTGCCATCTCAAACAGGTAGCGGCACAGCGCGCCCATGGCTTCTGCTGGATATTCCGTGCCCACACAGCGACGGCCGAACAAAAAGCGCAGCTGAACCATGTTCATGCCCTCGTCCACACCGCCGATCTCGATCCACCCGATGAGGTGCGCGAGGTCGGTGTTTGCATATACGCCGAGCGTTACGGTGCGCTTTGCGGCAAACTGCGCGTTTGCATCCTGAATTTTATATTCCGCCTGCACGCGCTCCTTGGCGGGCGCTTCATATTCGTAGCGGTACAGTTCTTCGTCCTGCATAATCTCCCACAGTGCGTCGCCGTCCGCAAAGCCAAGGCGGCTCAGCGTCACGTTTGCACTGGTGAGAAACGGGCAGCTCTCAAAAAGCAATTCGGTTCTCATTTCGGTTTCTCCCATCCCTCATAGTATCGTAAGCGGAAGCGGCGTCTTAAACCAGCGCCGGCAGCTCCGCAATGTCGTAAATCTTCGGCACGTTTTCCACATTGCCAAAGCCGTAAGCGGCGAAAATAAACGGCACGCCCGCCTGTGTCGCGGAGTTATAATCCCACACCGTGTCGCCCACGTATACCGGGGCTTTCAAGTGATTGTGCTCCACGACCAGCGCGATGTTGTCGGCCTTCGGCTTACCTGTGCTGCCCATGCACTCATAGTCCGTAAAATACTGCGCCATGTTGTGCGCCTTCAAAAACGCCTGAATATACCCGTTGTCGCAGTTGCTCACAATGCACAGCGTGTGCGTTTCGGAAAGCTTTTTCAGTGTCTCGTGCATATGCGGGTATAGCTTTGCGCCGTGCTCCGCAAGATATTCACATTCCAGCTTGAAATCCTCGTTAAAGACCTGCATTCGGCGCTCGTAAGAAAGGTATGGGAACAGCTTCTCTGCCAGATCGTCCATACCAAGGCCCATCACGCCTGCGTATTCCTCTTTTGTGGGCAGGTGCGTCACGTCCGGCTGCGTCTTTAAATATTCGAGCAGCACCAGGCGCCCTTCCTCCACAGCGTCCCATAGGGTGCCGTCCAGGTCAAAAATCACATGGGAAAAAGCTGCTGCCATGAAAGCTCCCGTCATTGGGTTCCAAAACGCACCCCATGATACTGGGCTGGCGCGTCGGGTGCGTTTGGAATCTGAACATCTTCAATGGCATCGAGGCGAATCGCACCGGCCGCGAGTTTTCGCCGTTAGCAAATCCTCGGCAGTTGCTGGCCCACGAGCATGTCGAGGATGCGGGTCGAGCCCCAGCCGGTGCGCACACGTACGGCGGGTCGAGCGCCTTCGGCAAGCGGTAGCACGCGACCGATGATGGCGGCATTCTTGCCGTAGCGCGCGGCGCGCATGG
The DNA here is from genome assembly GCA_900554585.1 of uncultured Collinsella sp. Classification (GTDB taxonomy): domain Bacteria; phylum Actinomycetota; class Coriobacteriia; order Coriobacteriales; family Coriobacteriaceae; genus Collinsella. Next base: position 4,013 of record USHS01000111.1, on the reverse strand, counting down.
CCGATAGCGCGGCATCGGCCTGCTCGGCCGGCACCACAGCGACCATCTTGCCCTCGTTTGCCACCTGCAGCACGTCGTAGCCGAGCATCTCACAAGCGGCCTGCACGTCGGGGCGCACGGGTACGGCGTCCTCGTCGACCTCCATGGCAACGCCGCTGGCCTGCGCAAATTCGTTGAGTGTGGACGCCAGGCCACCGCGCGTGGGGTCGCGGAAGCAACGCGTGTCGGGAGCGGCCGCCAACACGTCGGCAATCAGGTGGTTGAGCGGTGCGGCATCGCTTTCGATCGTGCTCGAAAACGCCAGGCCTTCGCGCTGGCTCATGATGGCGATACCGTGGTCGCCCAGCGTGCCCGAGACCAGGATGACATCTCCGGGCCGGCAGTTTGCGCCGCTGAGCGTCACGCCTGCGGGCACCTCGCCTACGCCGGCGGTATTGATGTAGACGCCGTCGGCCCCGCCGCGTTCGACCACCTTGGTGTCGCCGGTGATGATTTTGACGCCCGCCTCGCGCGCCGTCTCTGCCATGGTCTGCACAATCTGGCGCAGCTTGTCCATGGGATAACCTTCTTCGAGGATAAAGCCGCACGAAAGGTAGCGCACGTTGGCGCCCGAGGTCGCGACGTCGTTGACGGTTCCGCACACGGCGAGCCTGCCGATGTTACCGCCGGGGAAGAACTGCGGCGAGACCACAAAGCTGTCGGTCGACATGGCGATGCGCCCGCTCGCGGGTAGGGCGGCAACGCCGGCATCGTTGCCTTCGAGCAGCTCGGGCGACCCAAAGGCATCTAGAAAGACCTCGTCGATAATGCGCTTCATCATCTGTCCGCCGGAGCCGTGGCCCAGCAGGACAGTGCTATCGGTGGCGGTACGAGACATATCGAAAACTCCAATCGTGGGAGGGAAGATGCGGGCGGGGCGCAGCATCGACCGGCCCGCCGTTCGCCAGAACAGCGGAACCCATCAGCTCTGATATCGGAAATACGCCGCGCAGCTGCCCTCCGAGCTCACCATGCACGGGCCGATGGGGTGCTCGGGTGTGCAGGCGCGGCCAAAGAGCGGGCAATCGCTCGGCGTAATGGCCCCGCGCAGCACGTCGCCGCAGCGGCATCCACGCGGCTCGACCGTCGGTTCAACGGGCACGTCATAGCGGGAACTGGCATCAAAGCGCGAGAACTCGGGGCGGATGGAAAGGCCTGAGTCCGCAATCGGTCCCAGCCCACGCCATGTGGTGTCGCACGGCTCAAACACCTGCTCGACCAGTTGGCGCGCCACGGGATTGCCGTCTGCATTGACGCCGCGGCGGTAGGCGTTGTCAATTGCGGGCCGGCCCTCAACAATCATCTGGACCAGCATGCAAATGCCCTGCAGAATGTCGACCGGCTCAAAGCCCGTCACCACGCCTGGGGTGCTAAACTCATCGACCAAAAAGTCAAAGGGAGCCAGACCCGTGATGGTGGCGACGTGACCCGGCAGGATAAAGCCGTCGATGGTCGTCTCGGGGTCGTTGGCAATCGCGCGCAGCGCCGGCGGCGTGGTCTTGTGGGCGCAATAAACCGAGAAGTTCAAAAGCCCGCGCGCGTCTGCCTCCAAGATGGCGGCGGCGATGGTGGGCGTCGTGGTCTCAAAGCCCACGCCCATAAAGATGACCGGGCGATCGGGGTTTTGCTCGGCAATATCGAGGGCGTCGAGGGGCGAGTAGACGATGCGGATGTCGTGCCCCGCCGCTTTTTGCGCGGCAAGCGAGGTAGACGACCCGGGCACGCGCATCATGTCGCCGAAGGTGGTGATGATGGCGCCATCTATGTTGGCGAGCGCAATCGCGTGATCGATGTCGCGGTTGGCGGTGACGCAGACGGGGCACCCCGGACCGCTCAGCAGCTTGAGCCCGGCCGGCATGATGGAGCGAAAGCCGTAGCGACCGATGCTCACCGTATGCGTGCCGCAGACTTCCATAAGGTTGATGCGGCGGTCGCCGACAAGCCCATAAATGCGCTCGATGAGTTCGCGGGCAAGCTTGGGATTGCGGAATGCCGAAAAGTCGATACCGGAGCGCGCCGGCTGCTCGACCGCCACTAGTATGCCTCGGCCGGGTTGGTGGCGAGCTGGTCTTCTTCGACCAGCTCGGTCATGGCGTTGACGAGTTCGAGCGTCTCTTGCGCTTCCTGCTCGTCGACGATCTGGATGCCAAAGCCGGCATGCACGAGAACATAGTCGCCTACCTGCGCCGTCGGCACGAGTCGCAGCGACACGAGACGCTCGATGCCCATCATGTCGACGGTGGCTTTGAGGTCGTCGTCGCGTTTGACTACTTTACCGGGAACGGCAAGGCACATTTTGTTCCCCTTTTATACGCTTTGCGCTGGATAGGCGCTTAATAATCCATCAATTGATGGTAGCGCTCGCGGGGGTTGCGGGCAAACGCGTTACACCTGTGAGACGGCGGCGCACGGGCTGGCCGAACTGCCTATCGCGGCGCGGTCTGCGCAAGGCGAGCGCGTGCGATGGCCGCCTGCCCGTAGGCGATGCAGCCATCGTTGACGGGCACGGTCTGGGGAACCAAGACAGTGAGCCCTGCGTCTTTGAGCTCGCGCGTGAGGAAACGAAGCAAAAGTCGGTTCATGAATACGCCGCCCGAGAGCGCGACGGTGTCGATGCCTTCGCGAGCGCAGATTTCGCTTGCGACTTGGGCCGACGCACGCGCAATGACGATATGGAAGCCGAGCGCGAGCTTGTCGGCCGGAGCACCGGCCTCGATTCCACTCAAAAGCGCCTCAAAAAGTGGCTGGGAATCCAAAATCGGCGAGCCGTCGGCAGGTGTTGATGCACCAGCCAGGCTATCGGTAGAAGAGGCGCTTTTTCCGCCGAGCGCACGCCAAGCGGCGGCTTCGAGCTCGATGGCGGGCTCGCCCTCATAGGTTGCAGTGCCGCAGATGCCCAGCATCGCGGCTGCGGCGTCAAACAGGCGGCCCATGCTGCTCGTGCGCGGGCTGTTGATGTTTCGCTCGATCATCGTTGCCGTCACGCTGCGCGTTTGCTCGTCGAGACGACTCAAAAGTCCCGCGGCACCCGGGTGCTCGATCAAACCGAGCTCGCTGAGCAGGGAGAACGCATTGCGCCGAGCATCGCGCACGGATGCGGCGCCACCGGGCAGCGGCCAGGTGCGCAGGTGCGCGGCGCGCTCAAAATCGGCGAGGCCGGCGATAAGAAACTCGCCGCCCCATATGGTGCCGTCGGTGCCGGCACCCGTTCCATCGAAGGCGATGCCGAGTGCGCGCGCGTCGGACGCAAGCTGGCCTGCGGCGATAGCCTCGGCCATTACGCTCGCGATGTGTGCATGATGGTGCTGGACTTCGATAAGCGGCAGGCCCTGTTTCCGTGCCTGCTCGCGTGCCCACTGGCTCGATAGGTAGCTGGGGTGCAGGTCGCAGGCCAGAGCGGCGGGCGCCAGATCAAAGAGGTCTTCCAAGCGCGTGCGCGCGGCGTTCCAGGCGTCGAAGGTCGCGCCGTTTTCGACATCGCCGATATGCTGCGACACAAAACAGGACGCCGGGCAGTCCGGATCATCGCGCGTGAGTGCGATCGTTGCCTTTTGCTGCGGCCCGCAGGCGAGCACGCAGGGCGCGGCGGCATCGATCGTCGGTAGCGGTAGCGGTTGCGGCGCATAGCCACGGGCGCGGCGCACGGGCATAGTGGCGCCGTCGACCGCGCGCACCACGGAGTCGTCGTAGCGCGAGAGGATCGCGCGGTCGTTGCCGAGCAGTGCGTCGGCGATGCCGGCGGCAACAAGGTGCTCCCATGCAAGATCGTCGTCGGTTTCGATAGGTTCTTCACTCAAGTTCCCGCTGGTCATAACGAGTGCATGCATGCCACGGGCCGCGGCTGCGGCGAGCAGCAAATGCTGGAGCGGGGTGTAGGGGAGCATGACACCGAGCTCGGGCAGGTCGTGCGCGACAGATGGCGCGAGCTCGAGGACGTCGGGGGAGCCGTGGGTGTCGCTGCCAGCGGCGTGTCG
>USHS01000110.1 GCA_900554585.1 uncultured Collinsella sp. | reverse complement strand
ATGACTGGGAACTGAACGGTGATATCCTCGTATACTATCCGGTACTTGACATTGCACTTGAGCTTTCCTCCATGGGAATCCGTGTTGATGAGGATGCTCTGAGAAAACAGTTAAAGCTTGCAGGCTGTGAAGACCGTGCCGAACTTTCTTTCCAGGAGGCGCTCCTTGCCGGAGAGCTTCCCTATACCGTGGGCGGCGGTTTTCGCGACTTGGCGGGCATGCGGACCATGGTTGCCGCCGGCGCCGACAAGGTGTCGCTTAACTCTGCCGCCGTGCGTGACCCGTCGCTGATCAGCCAGGCCGCCGCGGCGTTTGGCAGCCAGGCCGTGGTCGTGGCGATTGATGCCAAGCGTGTGGGGCTCCCCGGCGAGCCGGGCGCCGATAAGTGGGAGGTCTTTACGGCGGGCGGCCGCAACGCTACGGGTATCGACGCGGTGGCGTGGGCCGAGGAAGCGGCTCGTCGCGGCGCCGGCGAGATCCTACTGACCAGTATGGATCGCGACGGCACCAAGGCCGGCTTTGATCTGGCGCTCACTCGCGCTGTGGCGCGCGCGGTGCCGATTCCCGTCATCGCGAGCGGCGGCGTGGGCACACTCGAGCATTTTGCCGAGGGCGTGATCGAGGGTGAGGCCGACGCCGTGCTGGCGGCGAGTGTCTTTCACTTTGGAACCTTCAGCATTCGCCAGGTGAAGGAGTATATGGCATCGCAGGGCATTCCTGTGAGATTGGACTTCTAATGCTGCGGCTTGCCCAGGCACCCGACCTTCCGGCTCCAACCCTCCTCGCGTACTTAAGTACGCGTCGTCGGGCTTGTCGCTCGGAATCTCGGGCACCTGGACAACCCTCGCCGACCGGCGATGTTTAAATTGGGGAATTGAAATGAGAGAAATTACTACTCCAGCGGATCTTAAATACGACGCCAAAGGATTGATTCCTTGTGTGGTTCAGCAGTATGACACCGGCGAGGTGCTTATGGTTGCTTGGATGAACGAGGAGTCGGTGGGGCTGACGCTCAAGACCGGCACCACGTGGTTTTGGAGCCGCAGCCGCCAGGAGCTCTGGAACAAGGGCGCGACGAGCGGCAACATGCAGGAGGTCAAGGAGCTCTGGGCCGATTGCGATAGCGATACGCTGCTGGTCAAGGTCGACTCGCCGGGTCCGGCCTGCCATACCGGCAACCGTACCTGCTTCTTTAAGCGCGTGGAAGGGGGAGTGCGATGAAAGTCGTGACGCCGTTCGAGGTCGCCGACTGCAACACCGAGCTCCTCCGCGCGGGCGTGCCATGCCGCGTGCACCTGACTGATGCCTGCGGGGCGCAGTCGCTTTGGCTCGAGGCCGAGAAGGAAAGGCTTGATGAGGCCCATGCCGTCATCGTCGAGTTCTTTGAGAAAAAGGGCGCAAAGCCTCGGTTCGATGAGACCGGTACCTACTTTACGCTGCAGTAACGAGAGGAAATAACCATGGGAGTCAGAACAGCTAACGTGCAGCCGGGAAATATCGGCGAGACGCTGACGGGACTGGCCGAGGTGATTCACGGGCGTCGCGATGCGTCGCCACAGGAGAGCTACACCGCTCGTCTGCTGACCGACGTCGAGGACGAACTGCTCAAGAAGCTTGCCGAGGAGGCGAGCGAGGTCATCATGGCCTGCAAGGACAACGACTACGACCACATCCGCTACGAAGCTGGCGATCTGGTCTACCACCTGCTCGTGACGCTCGAACGCTACGGCATCACCCTCGACGAACTGGCCGGCGAACTCAACGCTCGCCGCCACTAGTCAAGCTTTTGGTGCAAGGGGGACAGTAGTCATTGGGGACGTTCTTAAACGACTAGTCGTTTGGGGGAGTCTTTGCCGGCGCTGCCAAATAACATGCCCAATTACTACGATGAAACTGGATCTGCTGACCACACGTCGGTTTTGAACAAATCGTCAACGCTTCTACCTGCGGTTTTATTTTCCGCATTAAGCCGATGGTCGGAGGTTTGCGGTTCATCGTAGTAAACGGGCGTTCTTTTTGGCGGGCGGTGTTGCACGGGCGTCGGTGGTGAGCGAAACGACCTGTTTTCCTCCGTCCCCAAGGGGTCATTTGTGAAGAGTGTCCTCAATGACTAGTCTTAGGCGAGGGGCGTGGGCTCCCATTCGCCGGTGAGGTGGGGGATGTCGAAGGTTCGATAGCCGCAGTCGTAGGCGTGGCCCTGGGCCTCGCGGATGTTCCAGCAGATATCGCAGGCGCGGTGCGCGTCCGAGCCAAAGGTGATCGGCACTTCGGCATGGGCAAAGCGGCGCAAAAGGCCGGTCGCGGGGTAGTAGTCGTCGAGCCCCTTGCGCGGTGCGGCGGTCGAGACCTCAACGCGCCGACTCGTGTCGTGTGCGCATTCTGCCATCTGCCCCCAGAACGGCGCGGGGTCAAAATCGGGTGCAAAGCCTTCCTTCGAAAAGCGCATGATCAGGTCGGGATGAGCCATCACATCAAAGTTAAGCGAGCTTTCGCAGGCGCGACACCAGTCGTCGACGTAGCGCTCCCACACGCCGCGCACGCCCAGGTTTTCCCAAACGTGCAGGTTGGTGTCATCGTCGATCCAACCGCAGCTCGAATCGGGCGTGTCGGGACGAGCGACGTCCTCCGCCCCCGCCGCGCCCGCAGCGCCTGCCGCAATATCGCCTGGGTTGCCAATCCAATGCACGCTGCCCAGGCGTACCACGGCGCCTTCGGACCAGCGCTCAACCAAAGGCTCGCAGTCTTCGTACCAATCGCACTCAAAGCCATAGATAAGCTCGAGCTCCGGCGCGATCCGCGCGGCAAGCTTGCGGGCGTCCTCAAAAGCCAAGCGATGTGCCGGCAGGTCGCCCTCGACAACCTGTACCTCGCAATTGGAATCCATGCTGGCAGGCAGAGTAAGGTGATCGGTCGAGACCATGACGCGGCAGCCGGCCGTAGCGGCGGCGCGAACGTTGTCCTCAAACGAGGCATGCCCGTCCGAGAACGAGGTGTGGGTATGGCAATCGACCAGCGGGCAAGCAGACATGGCGGTTCCTTTGCGTCAAGCGAATCCGCTCCATTGTAGCGGCGCGGCCCTCGATGCGACGAGCGCGCTGGGGTGTCGGTTTCTTGCGGACAAGGAAAATCGCGCTCATCGCGCTCCGCCACATCCACGCCGCCCGCGATGTGTTAGCGTTTGGATGAACAAAACGAGCCCACGCGGAAAGGAGCCGGACCGTATGCCATGCGATAGCAAATCCCCGCTGTCCCGCGAGACCGATGCGCCCGAAACCATCGTCAAGCTGGAGTGCGACATCGACGATGCGTCGCCCGAGGTGCTCGCCTACGCCGCCGACCGCCTGCGCGAGGCCGGTGCGCGCGAGGTGCATTGGCTACCCCTCTATTGCAAGAAGGGCCGTCCCGGCTGGCAGCTGCAGGTAATCTGCACCCACGAGGATATCGAGCGCCTGCAGACGATTATCTTTTTGGAAACCACGACCAATGCCATCCGCCGCCAGGTCATGGAGCGCGTTTGCCTGCCACGCCGCTTTGAGCGCGTAGCGACGCCATGGGGCGAGGTGTCCGTCAAGGTGGCCACCCTGCCCGACGGCAGCGAGCGCGCGGCGCCCGAGTACGAAGACTGCGCCCGTCTTGCCCGTGAGCACGACGTACCGCTCCAGCGCGTGATGCAGGCGGCCCAGAGCGCGGCGCTGCGATTTGAATAACAAGATCGTGCGGCGCGCCGCGACCGGCTCCGTCAACTCCATCCCGAAAGGATCCCTCATGAAATACCTCATCGCCTCTGACATTCACGGCTCGGCATATTGGACCGAGCGCCTCTGCTCCGCCATCGAGTCCGAGCAGCCCGACCGCATCGTCCTGCTGGGCGACCTGCTCTATCACGGTCCGCGTAACGACCTGCCGCGCGACTACGCTCCCAAGCGCGTGATTCCGCTGCTCAATGCCTTGGCCGACCGCATCATCGCGGTGCGCGGCAACTGTGACGCCGAGGTCGACCAGATGGTGCTCGATTTCCCGGTCATGGCCGACTACGCCACGCTGTTTGACGAGACCGGCCGTGAGCTGTTCCTGACGCACGGCCACGTCTTTGGCGCCGGCATGCACAACAGCGTCGACCACGCGCCCGCGCTGCCCGAGGGCTCCGCGCTCGTCTACGGCCATACGCACATCAAGGTTAACGAGGCAAGCGCCGCGCACCCGGGCCTGTGGCTCTTCAATCCCGGCAGCGTGAGCATTCCCAAGGACGGTACGCATAGCTACGGCATCTACGAGGGCGGCGCGTTCCGTCACGTGGTCCTGGAGGAGGAATAACTATGGCGCAGCACATGGCTCAGCAAAATGCCGAGGGTTCGCGCGACCTGTCCACGCTGGTCGACGCGTCGGCCGAGCTGCAGCATCTGGTGCAGACTATCTGGCGTCTGCGTCAGCCCGATGGCTGCCCGTGGGATCGCGAGCAGACGCATCAGAGCATCGGCAAGAACATGATCGAGGAAGCCTACGAGGCGCTCGATTGCATCGAGGCCGATGATGCGGCACACCTGCGCGAGGAGCTGGGCGACGTGCTCATGCAGGTAGTGTTGCATGCGCAGATCGCGGCGGATGCCGGTGAGTTTACGCTGGCCGATGTGGCGCGCGATATCGACGCCAAGCTCATTCGCCGTCATCCGCACGTGTTTGGCGATGCGGACGCCGAGAGCTCCGACGAGGTGCTCAAGATTTGGGACGAGGTCAAGCTTGCCGAGAAGGCCGCCAAGGACAAGGCCGTGGCGACGGGCGAGGCTGCGCCCGAGGGCTTGCTCGACGGCGTGCCCACGCATCTGCCGGCGCTGATGCAGGCGCAAAAGGTGTCGCGCAAGGCAGCGGCCGTGGGCTTTGAATGGGAGACCGTCCAAGATGTGTGGGACGAGGTAGCCGAGGAGCGTGCCGAGTTCGAGGCCGAGGAGCCCGGCTCGCCCGAGCGCGAGATGGAGTTTGGCGACCTGCTCTTTGCCCTGGTCAACGTTGCGCGCAAAGAGGGTATCGACGCCGAGAGCGCCCTGCGTGCCAGCACGGCCAAGTTCCGCCGTCGCTGGGCTGCGATGGAGGCCGCCGTGCACGAGGCGGGCGATGACCTCGCCGCCTGCTCAACCGCTCAACTCAACGACCTGTGGGACCAAGCAAAAGCAAGCGAGTGAGGCCTGCGTCTCTCACGGCATCCATTCGTAGAGAGGTCTCTACAAGCAAAAAGCCATATACAACGGAAGATGTGCCAGCTGCGCTTCGGCATCCCACTCGAGTTGTTTAGGGTGCAACACGTAAGCCATTCCAATCTTCTTGTTAAAGCGCGCGCGGAATCGGTCGAGGGAGATGGTTCCGTATCTGCGTGGCGACTTAACTTCGATGGGGCTGATGCGCGGCTTTCCGGCGGCATTGACATAGGGTCGGGTAACGAGGAAGTCGATTTCCATGCGCTCCTCCCCCTCCTCCTTTCCGCTTTGGGAATAAAAGAAGAGCCTGTGTCCAT
>USHS01000109.1 GCA_900554585.1 uncultured Collinsella sp. | reverse complement strand
AGCTGGCCTTCTTCAACCAGTTATTTGACAAGGGCCTGATCGAGCGCCTCGAGCTGGTCGCATCCAGCGACTTTGCCCGCGTGACCTACACCGACGCCATCGAGCTGCTGAAGAAGAACAACGACAACTTCCAGTATAAAGTCGAGTGGGGCACCGACCTGCAGACCGAGCACGAGCGCTTCCTGACCGAGGAGCACTTTAAGCGCCCGACCTTCGTAACCGACTACCCGGCCGAGATCAAGGCGTTCTACATGCGCATGAACGAGGACGGCAAGACCGTCGCCGCCGCCGACTGCCTGGTGCCTGGCATCGGCGAGATCATCGGTGGCTCCCAGCGCGAGGAGCGCCTGGACCTGCTCGAGGCCCGTATCAAGGACCTGGGTATGAATCCCGAGCAGTACAAGTACTATCTGGACCTGCGCCGCTACGGTTCCTGCAAGCACGCCGGCTACGGTCTGGGCTTCGAGCGCTTGGTGATGTACCTCACCGGCGTGGGCAACATCCGCGACGTCCTGCCGCACCCGCGCACCGTGGGCAACGCCGACTTCTAATCGTCGGACGTTAGCTCGCGTCGCCACACGCCAACACTCATCGCACAAGCGTCTCTCGACATCGGTCGAGAGACGCTTTTTTCAACAGCATCCGTCAAGCTTTTGGCAAGTTTTTGGTCAGTTGAACAGGGCTGTTGAAAACTCGAACCGCCGTTTGCCGACGACTACCGACCGCTCAGAGCGCCCTGCGCCCCTGGGAAAACCCCGCGTCCTAGGCTCCATACCGTCGCCACCCAAAACGGAAAGGACGTGGGCACCATGACCGAAGCCGCTGTTGAAACCTACGACACCACAACGAGAGGCGCCGCCTCGATGGCAGCCTATCGCGCCGTTCGCATCCTGCAACTATTAAGCGAGAACACCGGCGAGGACAGGGCCATGCTTTCCGATGAGTTGATCCGGCGCCTCGCCCATCCCGACGGCCCCGCCCGCATGCCCATCTCGGCGGCGCGGCGCAGCATCTACACCGCCATCTCCGCACTTCGCCATGCCGGATACGAAATTGAGTACAAACGCGGCGTGGGGTATCGGCTCTTGACCCGTCCGCTCACCGACGAAGAGATCATCCGGCTCCACGGTATGGTCATGCGCAACCGCTCTACGCCCATTGCCATTCGAAAAAGCATGGCTCAGCACTTGGTCGCCATGGCGAGTGCCGACGTTCGCGGCTACCTCGATGCACCCGAGCCTGCTCCAAGCGCCGGTGGCAAATCCACCAAGGCCATGCGCACGCCCGTCAAGCGCATCGACACCTGCGAGCTCATCGAGCAGGCCATCGACCACGGAACCACGGTGAGTTTTGATATTTCGAGCGTCACGACACGTGGCGAAACTGAAGTAGCACGGATGACACTCCGCCCCTTTGCCATCAAGCAACGAGACGGCATCTCGTATTTGCTGGGAACGGTCTATGACGCCCGAGGCGCCGATGACACGCTGCGTACCGTAGAGATCGGCCGCATGAGAAACGTCACCACGCGTCTCCTCGACGGCAAGAAGCTCTTCGCCGCCCTCGACGAGGAGGACGACGCCTCTGCCGCATAAGAACCTCCGCCGTCCATTCGACTACCCGTACCGCCCATCCGGTTCTGTATTAAAAAACCCGCCAGGTTATTGTAAAAATGGACATCCGCGCTACTATAGTTCCACTTGCACTTTGTTTGAGTGCAGTATTTCCAGCCATTTCTATACTGGGGGTAACGATATGAAGGACATCACCATCAGCCGCAGGAGCCTTCTGGTCTCTGCTGGCCTGGTCGCGCTCGCTCCGCTCGCCGGATGCGGCGGCAACTCTGGTTCCGGCTCTGCTGCCGCCGGTTCCGACTACACCGTCGGTGTTCTGCAGCTCACCGAGCACTCCGCACTCGACGCCGCCAACGACGGCTTTGTCAAGGCCATCAAGAAGAGCGGTCTCAAGGTCAAGATCGACCAGAAGAACGCCCAGAACGACCAGTCCACGTGTAAGTCCATCGCCGACAAGTTCGTGGGCGATGGCGTCGACCTGATCTATGCCATCGCTACGCCCGCCGCGCAGGCCGCCGCTGGCGCCACCGCCGATATCCCCATCGTGGGCTGCGCCATCACCGACTACGCTGCCTCCGGCCTGGTCCAGGACAACGACAAGCCCGGCACCAACGTCACCGGTGCCTCCGACCTCACCCCGGTCGCCGAGCAGCTCGAGATGATGCAGAAGGTCCTGCCCGACGTTAAAAAGGTCGGCTTGCTCTACTGCACCGCCGAGTCCAACTCCGACGTCCAGATCAAGGCCGCCAAGAAGGAACTCGACAAGCTGGGCCTGGACTACACCGACTTCACCGTCTCGAGCTCCAATGAGATCCAGTCCGTCGTCGAGTCCGCCGTGGGCAAGGTCGACGCGCTGTACTCCCCCACCGACAACACCATCGCCGCGGGCGCCTCGCAGGTGGGCCAGATCTGCAAGGAGAACAAGCTTCCCTACGTGACCGGCGAGGAGGGTATGTGCATGGCTGGCGGCCTGTTCACCCTCTCCATCAACTACGAGGATCTGGGCTACGCCGCGGGCGAGATGGCCGTCAAGATCCTGAAGGGTGAGGCTAAGCCCGAGGACATGCCGATCAAACACCTCTCGAGCAAGGACCTGGTCGTCGTCAAGAACGACGAGATGGCCGAGGCCCTGGGCATCGACCTCTCCGCTCTGGACGCGTAGCGTCATGCGCGGCAATGCATCTAGAGCCCGCGCTCGCGCCATAGCCGCGTTATTCAATATCTGAGCCACGTGGGCGGACGTCGTAGACCGGCGTCCGCCCTGCTTGTTACGGATGAGACAAAACATCCGACCGCAGCTCTTTCATACATTGTTACCGCTATCATGGTGACTCACGTGTCAACCCTATCCTAGGAGGTATGAAGCATGCTCATTGCATTGCAGGGCGCCATTTCGCAGGGCGTCCTCTGGGGCATTATGGTGCTTGGCGTGTTTATCACGTTCCGCCTGCTCGACATCCCCGATATGACCTGCGACGGCAGCTTTGCCCTCGGCGGCTGCGTCTGCGCCGTACTCATCGTCAATAACAACGTCGACCCGCTGCTCGCTGTTTTGGCCGGCATGTGCGCCGGCGCCATCGCGGGTGCCGTCACGGGCATCCTGGCCACCGTCTTTGAGATTCCCGCGATCCTCGCCGGAATCCTGACGCAGATCAGCCTGTGGTCCATCAACCTGCGCATCATGGGCAAATCCAACACGCCCATCCTTGCCAAGGGCACCATCTTCTCGTCTGTCAGCAACATGACGGGCCTGCCGCAGTCCACAGTCGCCATCATCCTGGGCATCTTGCTCGCTGTTGCTATCGTCGCCATCCTGTATTGGTTCTTTGGCACCGAGATCGGCTCGGCACTGCGCGCCACCGGCAACAACGAGTACATGATCCGCGCCCTGGGCGTCAACACCAACTCCACCAAGATGATCGCCCTCGTGCTCTCCAACGCTCTCATCGGTCTTTCGGGCGCGCTCATCTGCCAGAGCCAGAAGTACGCCGACATTGGCATGGGCACCGGTGCCATCGTTATCGGTCTTGCCGCCATTGTTATCGGCGAGGTGCTCGGCCGCCTGCTGCCCGGCGGCCTCACGCAGTTTAGCGTTCGCCTGGCCTCCGCCGTCTTTGGCTCCGTGGTCTACTTCCTCATCCGCGCCATCGTGCTGCAGCTGGGCATGGACGCCAACGACATGAAGCTGCTCTCCGCTGTGATCGTCGCCGTGGCCCTGTGCGTGCCCGTGGTTTGGGAGCGCTATAAGCTCCGCAGCTCCTACACGAAGGGGGATGAGGCAGATGCTTAAGCTCTCACACGTCAAGAAAACCTTTAACAAGGGCACCGTCACCGAGAAGCGCGCGCTCACCGGCGTCGACCTCACCCTTAACGACGGCGACTTTGTAACCGTGATTGGCGGCAACGGCGCCGGCAAGTCCACGCTGCTCAACATGATCGCCGGCGTGTATCCGCTCGATTCGGGTGTCATCGAGCTCGACGGCACCGACATCTCGCGCCTGAGCGAGTCACAACGCGCTAAGTATCTGGGCCGCGTGTTCCAGGACCCCATGCGTGGCACCGCAGCCGACATGCAAATTGCCGAGAACCTGGCCCTCGCCAAGCGCCGCGGCCAGCGTCGCGGTCTTTCGTGGGGCGTCACCAAGGCCGAGAAGGACGAGTACGTTGAGCTGCTCAAGCGTCTGGACCTCGGTCTGGACACGCGCCTCAACGCCAAGGTCGGTCTGCTTTCGGGTGGCCAGCGCCAGGCACTCACCCTGCTCATGGCCACGCTCACCAAGCCACGCCTGCTGCTGCTCGACGAGCACACCGCGGCGCTCGACCCCAAGACGGCCTCTAAGGTGCTCAATCTGACCGAGGAAATCGTCGACGAGCACCACCTGACCACGCTCATGGTCACGCATAACATGAACGACGCCATCCGTCTGGGCAATCGTCTGATCATGATGCACGAGGGCCACGTAATCTACGACGTGGCTGGCGACGAGAAGAAGTCGCTCACCGTTGCCAACCTGCTGCAGAAGTTCGAGGAGGTCTCGGGCGGCGAGCTCGCCAACGACCGCATGCTGCTGAGCTAACGACCTAGAAAACCACCACAAAGGGGACAGGCACCTTTGTGGTGGTTTTTGTTAAAGAGTAAGGAGACTGCCATGAAAAGACTCCCCCGCCTTGCGTTAGCTGCCGCGTTGTTTGCCGGCGCGCTCACAGGCATCCCAAGCCTCGCTTTCGCGGGGAACCTGCCCGCCGCTATTGACGGCGCCGTAACCGTCATGCACACCAACGACATCCACGGCAGCTACAAGTACAGCTACAACGCAAGCAAGGGCACGGGCACCATTGGCTTTGACGGGCTGGCGGTTCTCTATAGCGCTCAAAGCAACGCCCCCGACTTTCTGCTCGATGCAGGCGACACCTTCCACGGGCAGTCCTTTGCCACCATGAGCGAGGGCAAGAGCATCGCCGAACTCATGAACACCTTCTACGCAAACGGCTACGACGCAACCACACCGGGCAACCATGACTGGAGCTACGGCGCGGACAAGCTTCGCACGATGGCCGGCAATGGTGCCACCAGTGCACCTTTCGCCATGCTCTGCGCGAATGCAACGTCCTCGAACGGCGTATGGAGCTCGAGCATCACCAAGACGCTCAATCGCACTTGGAAGGACGGCGAGGGCAGCCCCACGCTTAACTACAAGATTAAGGTCGGCGTCGTCGGAGCCATGGATGAGTCGCTGGGCTCCTCGCTACGCGCGGACCTGGTCGCGGGCACGTCGTTCTCGGGTGCGGCGGACGCCATCAATGCCGAGGCCAAGCGACTGCGCGAGGATGAGGGCTGCAACGTTATCGTCTGCATCGCGCACACGCTCAACGCCAAGACCTTTGCCGCAAAGCTCGTTGGGGTCGATACACTGGTCGCGGGCCACGAGCACATCAAC
>USHS01000108.1 GCA_900554585.1 uncultured Collinsella sp. | reverse complement strand
CGCGCGACGCGTATGTTACTTGCGCTTGCCGCCGCCGTCACCGGGACGACGGGAGCTGCCGCCGCGCTTGCCGCCACGGCCGTTGCCATAGCTGCCACGGTTATCGCGACCGCCGGCACGACCGCCACGGGAGCCGGCCTGGTTGCCGCCGCGACCACCACGGTAGCCGCCGCGACGCTCCTCGCGGGTATCGTCGTAGTTGCGCCAGTCATCGCGACGATCGCGGCTGGCACGCGGATCGCGACGATCGCGCGACTCACCAGAACGCCCAGCGCCGCTGCGCCCGCCATTACCGCGAGTACCCTCGCGACGCTCGCCGCCACGACCGCCGCGCTCTTCAAAGCGCTTGCCGCCACGGGACTCACCGCTGCGGGTGCCACGCTCACCGCGACCCTCGCCGCCACGACGCTCGTCACGGCCACCGCGCTCGTCATTGCGACCGGAACGACGACGATCGCCCGAGCCACGCTTGCCGCCACGCGAGCCACGGCCCTCGTCCTCGCGCTCAACACGGCGACGACCACCGCGGTCCTCGTCCTCGCGGCGACGGCGATGTGCCTCGCCCTGGAACTGCTTGGCGCGACGCTCGGCACGGTTGCCGCGCGGGGCCTGCTCGACGGCACCGGCACCGCCGCGCTCCTCGGCAGCCACCTCGCGGGCCACGCTCTCCACGGCCTCGTCCACGCGAGCCTGAACGCCCTCGCGCACGCGGGTCTTGCCGCCGCGCTTGGGACGGCTCGGACGCTCGCCGTCGCCGCGACGCTCGTCGCGACCGCGGCTGGAACGACCGGCCACATCGCCGTAGTCATCGCCGTTGCGTTTGCCGTCGCGACGTGCCTGCTCAAGCTTCTTCTTGCTCTTGGACTTGCCACGCTTGGTCTTCTTCTTCACCTTAAAGGCCGCAGGGTCGCGCTCGGGGTCAACCGCGGGCGGATTGGGACCCACATGCAGGTCACCGGCGTCATAAATGTCGGCGGTCTTGTCCATGAGCTTCTCGATCTCGTAGAACTCGTCAACGTCCTGCTCGGTCACAAACGTGATGGCCCAGCCCAGCTCGCCGGCGCGGCCCGTACGGCCAATACGGTGGATATAGTCAGTCGGCTCGGCCGGCACGTCAAAGTTCACGACGTAGCGCACGTCACTAATGTCGATGCCGCGGGCAAGCACGTCGGTTGCCACCAACACGTCGACGGTACCGTCGCGGAAGGCCGAAAGGGCACGCTCGCGCTGGGCCTGGCTGCGGTTACCGTGAATCGCGGCGGCCTTAATGCCCTTGCGCTCCAGACGACGGCAGCAGCTGTCGGCGCGGTGCTTGGTGCGCATAAAGACGATCGTGCGCTCCGGGCCCTCCTTTTTGAGGAACTCGGGCAGCAGGTTGTTCTTGGCCTCAATGGACACCGGGAACACAAACTGGTCGACGGTGTCGGCGGTCGACGTGGCGGGCGCGATCTCCACGCGGGCCGGGTCGCTCACCAGGTCGGTGATTTCGCCCACGGCCTCCTCGTCGAGGGTCGCCGAGAACAGCAGCGTCTGGCGCTCGGCCGGTGTCTCGCGCACAATGCGGCGAACAGCGGGCAAAAAGCCCATGTCGAGCATGCGGTCGGCCTCGTCCAGCACCAGCACCTTGACCTCGTCCAGGTGGCAAGCGCCCTGCTCGATCAGATCGACCAGACGGCCCGGCGTGGCGACCAGAATGTCGCAGCCGTACTTGAGCGCCGCGGTCTGGGGCTTGTAGCTCACGCCGCCCACGACGGTCACGGCGACATGGCCGGTGACGTCGGCGATCTTGCTCGCGACCTCATCGATCTGCTGGGCAAGCTCGCGCGTGGGGGTGATGACGAGCATCACGGGGCCACGGCCGTTACCCTCGGGCTTTTTAGCGCCGCGACGACGGTTGCGGCCGCCGCGCTCGCGCACGGGTTTGGGCGGAGCGATGTGTTCCAGATTGTTCATGGTCGGCAGCAAGAAGGCGGCCGTCTTGCCGGTGCCGGTCTGAGCGGCGGCAAGTAGGTCGCGACCCTCGAGCACCACGGGGATCGAACCGGCCTGCACGGGCGTCGGCGCCGTGTAGCCCAGGTTCTCGATGGCACGAAGCATTTCGTCGGAAAGTCCCAGCTCGTCAAAGGCGGGCAGGCTCTCGGTAGCGGACTCGACGGCCTGGGCAGCACTGGCCTCATCGGCGGCATCGAAGGCTGCCTGGGTCATGGTCTCGCGGGTCTCGTCCAGAATCTCGGCGTCGGTGACGTCGGATACAGAATTACGCATATGTTGTTGTTCCTTATCTGCACGCGCAATGGGCACGGCATGCGGCCGTGCGGGCGTGCTTGGTAGTGCGCTAATACATACAAAAACGGGTGCGCACAGAGAGGACGTTGCTCAGCACGCTGGCGATCGCTTTGGCAGCCCTATCACGCGCCGTCCAGACGCAGCAGCTCTAAGCGATGGAGCAGATTCGCCGCCGGTTAGTATACCCGTGCTTCGCATGCCCCCACGTAAACCACAGATGACGGGGCGGATGAGGCGGGTCCGGACCGATTGTCTCAATCTGTAACAGTTAGAGGTCATTTTCCCTGCTAGATGTTACAGATTGAGATGATTGGTTGGGACGGTCCATCGGCCAATCATCCATCCTCATCTGTAACGAAATCTCATATATTATTTCTGTACTATACACCCCCAGGGGGTATGGGTGTATAGTATCGGCAGGTTAACAATTCCAACACCGAACCACGGAAAGGAGAAGCCATGGCTCAAGATAAGTTCGACGTGGGCGGCATGACATGCGCCGCCTGCCAGGCGCATGTGGACCGCGCCGTGAGCAAGCTCGACGGCGTCGAGAGCGTCGCGGTCAACCTGCTCGCCGGTTCCATGATGGTCGACTATGACCCCGCGCAGGTCTCCCCCGACGATATCTGCACCGCCGTCGACCGTGCCGGCTACTCGGCCTCGCCCGTCGATGCGGGCACCGGTGCCGCCGGCTCAAACGGCAGCACGCAAGCCAGGTCCGGCGCCGCTCACATGGAGTCGCCAACCAAAAAGCTGGAGGCCACCGCCTCTGCCATGCGCACCCGCCTCATCATCTCGATCGTATTCCTCATCCCACTGTTCTACATAGGCATGGGGCACATGCTTGGTTGGCCGCTGCCTGGTGTCTTCACCGACCATACCCACAGCATGACGCTCGCCCTCACTGAGCTCGTCCTGCTCATTCCCATCGTCTATGTCAACGACGCGTACTTTATCAACGGGTTTAAATCACTCGCGCACGGCGCACCCACCATGGACGCCCTCATCGCCGTGGGCGCCACCGCCTCCATCGCCTGGTCGCTCTACGCCATGTTCATCATGGCCGACCAGCTGGCCACAGGTCAGGTGCACGAGGCCATGATGACGAGCATGGACAACCTGTATTTTGAGAGCGCCGGCACGATTCTGTCGCTGGTCACCGTGGGCAAATATCTCGAGACACGCAGCAAATCCAAGACCGGCGGCGCCATCGAGGCGCTGATCGACCTGGCGCCCAAGACCGCGACCGTCGTGGCAGAGGACGGCAGCGAGGCCACCGTCGACGTCGACAGTATCCTTCCCGGCCAGGTCCTGCGCGTGCGCCCCGGAGAGTCCATCCCTGTCGATGGCGTGGTGCTCGAGGGCAGCTCGGCCGTGGACGAGAGCGCGCTGACCGGCGAGTCCATCCCCGTGGAGAAGACCGCCGGCGACACCGTCAACGCCGCCACCGTCAACCGCACGGGCTCGTTTACCTTCCGCGCCACGCGTGTGGGCGCTGACACGTCGCTCGCCAAGATTATCCAACTCGTCGAGGACGCCAACGCCACCAAGGCGCCCATCGCCCGCATGGCCGACAAGGTCGCCGGCGTGTTCGTGCCCGTGGTATTCGTGATCTCGGCCGTGACCTTTGTGGTGTGGATGGCACTGACCAGCAACGTGAATGAGGCGCTCACCTCCGCCGTCGCCGTGCTGGTGATCAGCTGCCCGTGCGCGCTGGGCCTGGCCACGCCCGTCGCCATTATGGTCGGCACCGGCAAGGGCGCCGAGATGGGCATTCTGTTCAAGAGCGCCGAGGCGCTGGAGAATCTGCGCAGCGTAGGCACCGTGGTGCTCGATAAGACGGGCACGGTCACCCGCGGCAAGCCTGCCGTGACCGATATCGTAGTAGCCACGCGCACTGACGGCTCGCCCGCCATGAGCGAAAAGGCGCTGCTCAAGCTGGCCGCCGCGCTGGAACGCCAGAGCGAGCACCCGCTGGCCGAGGCGATTATGGCCGAGTGCGAGACACGCGGGATCGTCGCGCGCATGGTCGAGGACTTTGCGGCCGTGCCCGGACGAGGCGTTACGGCGCGCGAAGGGCAAAACGCCATTGCCGCTGGTAACGTGCGTCTGATGAACGAGTTGGGCGTTACCGTGCCCGCGGGTCTTGCCGAGCAATTTGCCGCCGAAGGCAAGACGCCGCTGTTCTTTGCCAAGAACGGCGAGCTTGCCGGCACCATTGCCGTGGCTGACGAGGTCAAGGAGACGAGCGCCGAGGCCATCGCCGCGCTCCGCAAGCTCGGCGTCGACGTGCGCATGCTCACCGGCGACAACCGTGTGACGACCGAAGCAATCGCCCGCCGCGTGGGACTGAACAGCGAACAGGTCATCGCCGACGTCCTCCCCGCCGACAAGGAACGCCACGTGCGCGAGCTGCAGGACGCGGGCGGCAAGGTCGCCATGGTGGGCGACGGCATCAACGACTCCCCCGCCCTGGCGCGCGCCGACGTGGGCCTTGCCATCGGCACCGGCGCGGACATCGCCAAGGAGGGGGCAGATGTGGTACTCATGCGCAGCGACCTCATGGACGTCGCCCGCGCCATCGAGCTTTCGCGCGCCACGATTCGCAACATCAAGCAGGACCTGTTCTGGGCGCTGTTCTACAACGGCATCGGCATTCCGCTGGCGGCGGGCGTGTTCTTCCCGCTCACCGGATGGCAGCTCTCGCCGATGTTTGGCGCCGCGGCCATGAGCCTGTCGAGCGTGTGCGTCGTGTCCAATGCCCTGCGCCTGAAATCCTTTCAGCCTAAGACGGCGCGCTGAAGCACCCGACCTTGCCCCTCAAACCGTCGCTCGCGTACCCAAGTACGCTTCGCTCCTCTTTCGGGGCAATCTCGGTCACCTCAGCGCGCCTTTAAGATGACGCTGTTCACGACTAAACTGTCAGATAATCTCAATCGATAAGGAGTACACCCATGCGTTACACAATCAAGACTTCCGGCCTCATGTGCGGCCACTGCGACGCTACTGTCGAGACGGCACTGCTCAACGTTGCCGGCGTGACCGACGCCGACGCCGATCACGAGACCCAGACCGTCCAGGTGGAGTGCGCCGACACCGTGACCGCCGAGCAGCTCGCCGCCGCCGTCGAGGCCGCAGGCGAAAAGTTCCACGCCCTGTCCGTGACCGCCGCGTAGCAGGCGCTGCCTACTCAATCCTCAGAAGTTGCGGTGAAATAGTTCCTGTTTTAGCGCTTCAATCCTTCAAACAAGAACTATTTCACCGCAACTGACGGGGGCAACCGGAAGA
>USHS01000107.1 GCA_900554585.1 uncultured Collinsella sp. | reverse complement strand
AATTAACCATCCACAGATGGTGCCTGCGATACGTTTTCTTTTTTCTTTTGCAAGAATCTTTTTGCGGTTTGCTTTCTCTTCTTTATAGCGGTCAACTTTTGCCTGACTCATAATCATCCTCCGTTTTATTATTCACATGCCCAGCATGGATAAAAATCAAATAAACATAATGATAATATACCCCATTCTGTTAGAAAAAGCAATAGAAATACACCTTGTCATTTTCGTGGAAATTGGGTAAAATGAGAGTTTGAGAGAGAAGAAACTGTGTGCGGGATAAGAGCATGATGCTTGAAAAGCAGTGCAGTGATCAGGATGGAGAATCGTGTGAAAAAAAGATCTTTCACACGGCTATTTGTTTCTGAGCAAAAACAAATAGCTTTGATGGCAAGGCATAAAAAAACATGCCTCCGAGAATTTGAGATTCTCGTCGCCTCTTCGCAACAAGTTGCTCAGAAATGAGGATTACTATGGAAAATGATCATATCAAACATATATTAGAACAGTTAGAATCGGGGCAGCTTACTGCTTCCGATGCTTATGACCAGTTAAAGCTGGCACCTTTTGAGGATCTTGGATATGCCAAGGTGGATCATCACCGTGAAGTCAGACAGGGTGCGCCGGAGGTGATCTACGGTGCATCTAAGACAAAAGAACAGATGGGGGGCATTATAAACAGCCTGCTCTCCCACTGCAAAGAAAATATCCTGATCACAAGACTTTCGACAGAATCCGCGGCGTACCTGTCCGAACGTTTTGATCTTTTTTACGATGAGCTGTCAAAAATCGGCATCGTAAACCGCACCGAGCATTATTCCGCTGACGGCACGATCGTTGTCGCCACCGGAGGGACAAGCGATATCCCGGTTGCAGAGGAGGCTGCGCTGACTGCAGAGGTACTCGGCAATCATGTCATCCGTCTCTACGATGTCGGCGTTGCCGGGCTCCACCGTCTGCTCTCAAATATGGAACTTTTATCAAAGGCAAATGCGATCATTGCAGTCGCCGGGATGGAAGGCGCGCTTGCGAGCGTCATCGGCGGCCTGGTGAGCTGTCCAGTCATCGCCGTTCCCACGAGTGTGGGCTACGGTGCAAGCTTTGGCGGCGTGGCAGCACTGCTCGCCATGCTCAATTCCTGCGCCAGCGGCGTCTCGGTCGTCAATATCGACAACGGATTTGGTGCCGCCTACCAGGCAAGTCTTATCAACCATCTGAGCGTCGGCACGCCCCGCGCCCGCTAAGGAGCATTCCATGTCCAACCATCAGCACACGCTTATCATCGACGGGACCTCGGGCATCAGCGGCGATATGACCGTCGCGGCCCTGCTCGACCTGGGCGCCAGCGAGGAGCACCTGCACGAACAGCTCGCCACGCTGCCGGTCGACGGCTTTGAGATTGCCGTTACACGCGTAAACAAGCATGGCATCGACGCCTGCGACTTTGACGTCCAGCTTGCAGAGGAGCTCGAGAACCACGACCACGACATGGCCTGGCTCTACGGTAACGAAACGGCTGCAGAGCACACGCACGAGCACCACCATCATGACCATCACGAGCACGAACACGAGCACACGCACGAACATGACCATGAGGGTCACCATCACGCCCACCACCATCACCACCGTTCTTTGGCGGACGTCACCGCCATCATCGACGGCTCGCAGCTAAGCGATGGCGCCAAGCGTCGCGCCCTCGCCATTTTTTCCGTACTCGCTGCTGCCGAGGCCAAGGCTCACGGCAAAACGCCCGACACCGTCCTGTTTCACGAGGTGGGCGCCGTCGACTCCATCGTCGACGTCTGCTCGGTCGCCATCTGCCTTGATGACCTGGGCATTGAGGATATTGTGGTCGAGTCGCTCTCCGAGGGGCACGGGGCCATCCGCTGCGCCCACGGCCTTATGCCCATCCCGGTGCCCGCCGTCGTCAACCTGTGCCAAGCAGGCAACATCGCCCTCACGCCCGCACCGGTCGCCGGCGAGCTCGTGACGCCCACGGGCGCCGCCATCGTCGCCGCACTGCGCACGTCCGAGCATCTTCCGGCCCGCTACCGCATCGAAGCCGTCGGCTACGGCGCCGGCAAACGCCCCTACGAGGGTTGCTCCGGTACGCTCCGCTGCCTGCTCGTTCACGCGGACGCGTAGCCATGGATGCCCGCAAGGCAAAAAGCCGCGCTGCCATCGTTGCGGCGTTCTCCGAGCTGCTGCGCGAAGAGGACTACGGCAAGATCACCGTCGGCGACATCATCGCGCGCGCTCACGTAGGCCGCGCGACATTCTATGGCCTCTTTAAGAGCAAAGACGACCTACTCGCCGCGCTCGTAAGCGATATCTGCACCCACGCCCTTGACGATGACGGTACGCCCCTCGATGACCCACTCGTACAGGTCGAGCATATCCTCAACAACCTCTGGGAGCGCCGCCAGGGCGTTCGAGCCCTCGTAGCCGGCGCCGGCTCACGCGTCTTCGCCGACTGCTTACGCAAGACCATCATGTCACGAGCAGCCGAAACCGTCCCTACCGACCCAAACGGCCCCGCCGCCACCATGGACCGAAGCTTCCTACTACACCACATAGCCTCAAGCTTTGTAGGAATGGTCCAATGGTGGGCCTGGCACAATTTCCAAGCAGATAAAGCCGACGTAGCCAAAGACTACCTCTCAGCCATAAAGCCCCTCTTCACCTAAGTAAGAAGCTCATCCCAAATCATCGACCCAACCCAGGGCTCCGCGCACCCCAAAGTGTCACTCGCGCCTCAACGCCCCCACCAGCAACAAGCCCCTCCCATCCAAATTCAGAAATATATGTTGGGTTGCTTGTTCCAACGCGACCAAGATCCCGCAGCTGACCGCATGGGGTAACTCCCCAGCGCATTCCGCAGGACGCAAAAAGGCTCGCCGCACAAAGTGCGCAGCGAGCCTTTTTGCATGTCCGAGGACGCGCTGAGGAGTTACCCCATGCGGCCAGCGGACAACTATGTAGCCTTGGACTAGAACATGCCCAAGAAACCATGCACAAACAGCGCAGCCACGATAGCACCGACAAACGGAGCGATGCCAGGAACAAGCAGGCCGTACTTCCAGTTGTTGTCGGCCTTGTTCTTGATCGGCAGCACCTGATAAGCCATGCGAGGACCAAGGTCACGAGCCTGGTTCATGGCGAAGCCGGTGATGCCGCCCATGCCCATGCCAACGGCCCAAACGATCAGGCCGACGCAGATAGCGAGCATCAGGACGTTCTCGCCAGCACGGTTAGCAGCAGCAAGGATGGCGCTGATGAACACAAAAGTGCAGATAGCCTCGCAGAAGAAATTACGGGCATAGTTCGTACCCTCGGTGGTGGGATTGGTCGAGAAGATATTGCGCTGGGCAATGGGATCGACGACGCCATCGGAAGCCTTGAACTCATCGGCATACATAAGCCAAGCGATTACGGCGCCCACAAAGCCGCCGAGCATATCGGCGATCATGAAGGGGATGCAGCTGCTCCACGGCACCAGGCCTACGATGCACTGGGCAAGCACCATGGCGGGGTTCATGCACACGGCACCGCCAAAGACAAACAGGCAGACCGAGATGCCAAAAGACCAAGTGGTGATGGCAAACATGTGGCCGGAGCCCTGATACTTGGTGCCCTTGAGCACGGTATCGCAGTGCACGCCCACGCCAAAGATGATCATGAGGGCAGTTGCGCCGAATTCGCAGAGGAGTTTGGTAAGCATAAAACCTTATCTTTCTTGTCGGTTAAAAACGATTCGTTTAGGCCACGCACTAGTGCTGCGCGACGACAACGCCCAGGCCATCGGGGATGACGGCAACCTTGGCATCGTCACCCTTCATCTCAAAGGCGAGCTTGAGCGCCTCCTCGATAGTATTGACCGGCGTCATGTGCATATCCTTGAGCATCTGGTGATCGCACAGGTCGGTGACCATGATCACAGGGTGATGCGCCAGGATGCGGGCAAAAATCTGGCTCGTCCACTGATCGGGCAGGGTCTCGTCCTTAGGACGGTCGATGCAGGCGCGCTCAAACTCCGCCGGGTCGTTGTCGGCGATGTTGTGATAGAAGCCCTCGCCGCCGTGACCGTCGGCACAACCGGCGACATCAATGATCACGCCGCCCTCGGGAAGCGTGGCCTCGGCAGCGCACATGCCCTTCACGGCCTGATAGATGTTCTGGTCGAGCGGGTAACCGCCGTTGGTGGTGATGGCAATCTCGCACTCGACGGGCTCAACGCCGGCAAGGCTCTTCACGAACTCGCAGCCAGCCTCGTGCGCCTTGTGGATGTCACCGGCAAAAGAACCGATGACCTCGTGCTTGCCGTTGAGCACCACGTTAAGCACAAAGGCGAGGTGGGCCATCTCGGCGGCGGCGAACATATCCTCGCTCACGTGGTTGTGGCACAGGTTGCCGGCACGCGAATGGGAATCGTTCACAAACTGACCGTTGTGGTTGTACATGATGGTCTTGTAGCTAGCGATGCCAGGCAGGACGGACTTGCGGCTACCAGAGAAACCGGCAAAGAAGTGCGGCTCAATGAAGCCCTCGGCAAGCAGCAGATCGCAATCGGCAGCAATCTTGTTGATGATGCACTCGCCGCCAGAGGGCAGGGTGCCGATCTTCTTCATCATGCTGTCGTCAGTCGCGACGTGCATAACGATTTCCTCGTTGGCAACGATCTCCTCGCCGTACTTGTTGACGAGTTCCTCGTGCGTCGACGGACGATGCATGCCTGTAGCAACCAGAATGCGAACGCGTGCCTCAGGCGCAGCAGAGTGGATGTGATGCAGCAGAATAGGCATCGTCACACGCGAGGGAACGGGGCGCGTATGGTCGGAGCTAATGATGACAATATCCTTCTTGCCAGCACAAAGCTCCTCGAGCGAAGGCGAGCCATAAGGGTTGGCAAGCGACTCCTCTACCAGCTCTTCCTGCGATTTCGTGGTCTTAAACTCGTTTTGGTGACCTTCCATCACACCGGCGAAGTTTTTATCCTCGAGCTCCAGATGCAACGTCTTGTGGTCAAACGGCAGTTCACATTCAAACAATGACGAGCGCCCTCTTCCTTTCAACTGACACACTAGATAAACCGTTGGAAGGATACGCCGCTCACCGAAAAACTCCACCGTCCACCGACTCATTAACACAACGTTCATATTTGACCCACAACAAAACGGCCGCAATCCCAAACGGGACCGCGGCCGTCTGCCAAAGGCACTATGGTCAGGATGGCTTACGCAATGCCGAGGCGAACATCCACCCCGATGGCATGCGTGCGTAAGTCATATTGCATAAATACGTTAATAATTTGCATATAATGATGCATGGATTTCTAGCCGTAACAGGGTAGTACCCTCCGGAGCGTGCATTTTTGCGAGTATTCAGCATCGCGAGAAAAGTTTATGGAGCTAAAAGCTTATCGAAAGCCAGGAAGCCTCCATGACTCTTCTCTTCTGGACGACATGCGATAAGAAACCATCCATATTTGAACATAACCAAGGCCCCAATTAGCGTGCAAAGGCATCAACAAAGACCGCAAACGCCACCTATGGTCCTATGCATCAATCATAGGCTGCTGAAAACTCCGTTTTTTGCACGTCACTCCATGCACCACCCTCACCC
>USHS01000106.1 GCA_900554585.1 uncultured Collinsella sp. | reverse complement strand
GCGCCCATGCCCGTGGCCGCCGCTGCGCTTGCCGGGCTGAGCCAAAACGCCGCGATGCTCGCGGCGGCTCCGGCGGCAAGGAGGGCGTCGCCGGTTAGGCAACCCAGCGCAAGCGCGCAGGCGAGCGTCGCGCTCGCAGCCGCCTCGGTGCGTCCCCAAGCAATCCACCAACCGGACATGGCAGCGGCAAAAATGACCGCGACCGGCAGCATCGACAGGATGCCCTGCGCCTGCATGGTGGCGTTGGCCATGAGCACCAAAAAGCCCACGGCCGAGATGGCCGAGCCAATCTGCGGGGCCAAGCCTGCCGCCGCGCCAATGGCGACGGCCGCCACGACCAGCCCGGGAAGCGCCGCGACGCCAGCCGTCTGCATGAGCAAAAAGCTAAAGGCACCACACGCTAGCGCCGAGATGGCGCGCATGGTGTAATCGCGTGCGCGGCCCCAGCGCGTGCCGGCCCAGCCGAGTGCGGGGTCGACCTCGATGGTGTCGTCCTCACAGGGCAACGATTCGATATCGTCTGCCGCGCGCTCGTCATCCGACAGCTCGCCCACCATCTGCTCCAGGCTGCGACGGCCTTCGCGCACGCTCCCCAAGCCGGCAAGGAGTCGGTCGCAGAATGCCTCGATGCTATCGGGGCGGTCTTGCGGCATGGGGGAGAGGGCGCTCATGAGCGCCGCCTCGGCCCCTGGGGGAAAGTGCGGGATCAGCTCACTGGGATAGGTGGCGCCGCCGATGATGCGGTCGAGCGAGTCGCCGGGCGTGGCGGCCATAAAGGGAGCGCTGCCGCACAGGCCCTCGTAGATCACACAGGCGAGGGCAAAGACATCGGCGCGCTCGTCGACTGTGCCGGTCTCGATATCGAGCTGTTCGGGCGGCATGTAGCCGATGGTGCCGCCGCGCGAGCCGCCAAAGCCGCCGGCAGACGACAGCCGCGCCATGCCAAAGTCGGTGAGCTTTACATTGCCCGAGTGGTCGATGAGCACGTTGGCGGGCTTAATATCCAGGTGGAGCACGCCGTTGCTATGGGCGAAGGTGAGCGCCTGGCCCAGCGCGTCGGCAATTGCCGCGGCCTCGTCAAAGGTGAGCGAATGGCCGTCCACGCGGTGCAAAAACTCGGCAAGCGACATGCCATCGACATACTCCATGACTAGGTAGGCATAGGCTGTGTCGTGCGTAAAGTCGATAACCTGCACGATATTGGGATGTTGAAGCATGGCGGCGGTATGCGCCTCGCGCAGCACGTCCATGATGTCGCTGGCGGGCATGCCGGCGCCGTTGATAAGGGGGATGCGCTTAATGGCCACGCGACGGCGCAGGTGCGTGTCGCGGCAGATCTCGATGGAGCCAAAACCGCCGGTCGCAAGCGTCTCGAGCGGCTGGTACCGCTTGAGCAGCTCGCGAGAGCTGGTGCCCTCCAAGGGAACGTCCGGCGAGAACCGGGCGGTATGTTGCGAGAAAAGCGGCATGGCCAACCCTCGTGCGTTTAAAGTTCGTTTGCGAGCGGCGGGCCGGAGTCAAGCCGTTCGCGGTGGCATAGATGCTGCTAGTGTAGCACGCTCGGGTGCATGGTGAAGGTAGCGGGGTGAGGTGGCCTATCTGGCTTGGCCCTCGTCTCGACCCATCCGGAAAGCGCGTCCCAGTTTTCGTCCAAATTGCGGGATGCGTTTTCCGAATGGGGTAGGCTGCGGAAACTGCATCCCAGAATATTGGCCTAGAACGGGATGCAGTTTCCGGATCGATACTCAAAAGGAAAGCGCATCCCGCTTTGATGCGGGGGCTGCGGACAAAAGCTGGACCGTGATCTGGCTCGGATTGGAGTTCGCCTGAATCGTTGATGCTGGCTGGTGCAGGCGCGGAGATAAATGAGCAGCCCGAGCGATATAATGACACGCTATGGAGGCCATATGCTCTTTTCCCGCCGTTCTGCTACATCTGCCTGTGCCGTTGCGCTTATCGTAATGGCGGTCACCCCTTATCACCGGTTTTCATCTTCAATCGGCCTGGCATCAGGTGCGATGACCTGGCTCGTTATCCTTGGTGCATGCCTCGCGGCGTTTGGTCATGGTGTTGCGCTCCGCAAGGGGAGAGAAATAAGACGGCCGAAGCATCTCGGTGCTATCGGTGTTTTCCTTGGTGTTATTGCTACGGTTCCCGAATGGGCCGACTTGGCCTTCTATGCTCGCGGAGATTCTATTCCATTCGTGTTTGCGCCTATCTGGCTGTTGCGCGGCGTTTCATGCGCCTCGTGCTTCACTGGGTCGTTGCTCCTCTCATATGTAATTTGGAATACGGCGGGCTCTCCTTTGATACGGGGGGCGGCGCGGGACGGTGAAAGGGGGACCCGCCGACCGCAGAGCGCACTTTTTGCAGAAACAATGGTTGTCCTGTCTTGCCTGCTGTTTTGCTGTCGAATTTCATGGAGAGTCGTTCCCGAGCCATGGGGGATGCCCTCTGTAACGGCCGCATCAATTGGCCTCGTGCTTTTAATTCCTCTGGTCTATCTCGTATTGGCTGCGGTCCCGCTGCTTTGCTGTCCCCGCGCCTTTGGTCGGGGGCAGGGCGACGTGTTTGCCCGTTCTGTGCTCGTAGCAGTTCCTATTGGCCTTGTTCCGGCTGTCGAGGTGGCATACTTTGCAAGCGATGCCGCGGTCATTGCATCACTGTCGATGGGGTCCGCTATTGCTGTTGTCGCCTTCGTATGCACATTGCTAAGGGAGAAACGGGACAACAATTCGGATACCCCTCGCACGTCCGACCCATTCGATGCGGGGGTGTTTTCCCCTGCCCTGTCGCCTCGAGAAGAGCAGTTTGTTCGACTGCTGCTCAAAGGGAAAACGCCGGCGGAAATTGCCAGGGAGACGGGTACGAAGCCATCGACGGTGCGAACAACGCTTCACCGAGCATACGGGAAGGCATCGGTTGCGGGCTCACGCGAGCTCGTGGCATTGTTTGCGGGTGAGGGTGATGCTGCAGGGCCTGGTCTGCTGCAGCGGCATGCTGGTGATATGTTGACATCAGTTCGGACGCGCCGGCTGTTTCGATACCTGCTCACAACATTTTTTATCCTCCTTGCGGCGGGCCCCTTGGTAATGGCGGATAGCGATTGGGGATCCGGTGTTTCGCGGGCAGTCGCCTTTTCTCTCGCAAGCTATGCATTGGGTCTCGGACTGCTTCTGTCGCTGCACTACGCGGGTGAAAAACTGAATCGTGAAGTTGCGCTGACTAGAACGGATGGGGCGATTGGGCTCGGAAGCCCGTGCGTATGGGCGGTGCTGTCTGCCGTGGAATGGTCTTTTGTCTATATCGCGGCATGGAGGTGTATATGCGATCCGTTGATGGCTGCGCCGGTCCTGCTGTGCGGCGTGGCATCTACGGCCTCGCTCGCTGTTGGGCTGCGTCCGTTTAAGGTGCATGCCCGTGTCCGGGCTATCGTGCCGTTGGTGTCAATAGGTGCGGCTACTTTAATCCATGCGGCCACTAGGGGGCGAATCCATGGGTTCGCGGTGCTGACGGGGATGTTGCTCACATACATAGTGCTGCGTAGCTGCCCGCAGCGCAAAATGCTTGGGATATGGATGCTTTGCTTTGGGGCGGCGGCTCCTGTCTGGGTTGTCTTGCTCAACATGGTGCAGGATCTGACGGTTTTCGAGCCTCTGTTCCTTGCGTCGTTGCTGGGGCAAAGTTCGGCCGTCAATGTCGTCGTGGCAACGGTGATTGTTTGCTGGTCTGTGCCCATGCTCGTTACGCACATCGTGCTCGTACGCTCGGTTGAGGACGAGAAGGCCGTCTTGAAGTACCGTGCGAACGGGTCCACCGAAGCAGCTCGCGTGCGCCGGCTGGCTCTGCTTACGTCGCGCGCCCTGTCCGATGTTCAGGCCCGAATATTGTTGATGACGGCAGAGGGCGCAACGACAAAGACCATTGCGCAGGATGTCGGTTACGCTGCATCTACGGTGCAAGCGCTGCGATCCGCGTCCTATCGCCAGTTGAAGATCAAGAACAAAGCAGAGCTTATTTCATTGTTATCGCAGGTAGATAACGTGTAAACGCCTGGATTATCAACTCAATAGCGAGTGTTTACAGACATCTTTCTCCATTCATGCAAAGGTTGCTGTGCGTCGACGCATTGTTAGTCGCTTTTGATTGGAGAAGGCCATGATTAAGCCAAGGAGCGCTATTACTCGAATCGGAGT
This sequence comes from uncultured Collinsella sp., assembly GCA_900554585.1. Classification (GTDB taxonomy): domain Bacteria; phylum Actinomycetota; class Coriobacteriia; order Coriobacteriales; family Coriobacteriaceae; genus Collinsella. The sequence goes on along the minus strand of USHS01000106.1, from coordinate 1,424 downwards.
CGGGTTGGCGATTGCTGCGGGTCTGTCCCTAGGGGTTCCCGCTGCATCGTTCGCGCAAGAGGAGTTTGACACCTCTCAGGTTTCTAGCATTACTCAAAACGCCGATACGGGAATTACGACCTGTACGAACAATGCCGATAGGGCATTTAGTTTTCAATGTGCCGGGACGAGTGCAACTGGCTACCGTCAAAAGGATGATTCCTCATCGCTCTATCTGGATATCCAGGGTTATACGGGAAATCCGCTTCGGTTATATACAGACGGTGCGTATAACACAAGCGGTAGCGGCAGCATGAATTGTACTCAGGGAACGTATCGTTCGAATCACAAGGGACAGTGGGAAATGTATAACCTCGTCCGTGAGAACGGACGATCTGCGGCGCGACTGACTGCATGGGCGGAGTCTGGCTACGGCACTGTTATTGGTGTATGGAGCCCCGACTGCGTCGGGCATTTCCGCAAGCTTCCCGCATAGTTGTTTGAAATGGCTCCCTTCCGGCTTTCTGGGTCGGAAGGGGGAGGAGGACGTATGAACCAAAGGCTCGTAAGATATGAGCTGTCGAAAACGATAAGACGCCCAGCTTTTATCTTTGCTCTCTTGATTGCAGTCGCAGTTGCAATAGCTGCCGCGCTGGAGCCGTGGGCAAATTTGGAAAAAGAACGTAACAACCTTCTTTCTTTTGGTTACGGCGTTGGCATGCAAGCCAAAAACTATCTCGGTCAAACACGTGAAAGCAGTTTCGGTAACTGGATTGTTGTGAGCGCGAACGCGCCACTGTCTGCGTCGGTGTTTTTCTATGCACTGCCCCTGCTTGCAATGTTGGCTGGATCTTGGTCGTGTCTCTTTGAACGTTTGAGTGGTTATGACATGCAGATATGCACGCGCGTTTCCAGAAAGGCATACGTGAACGTAAAGATGCTGTCTGCTTTCCTCTCTGCGTTTACAATGACTGCCATTCCTCTGCTCGTCAATTTCCTGATTGTCTCGATGCTTTTTCCTGCGTATCTTCCTCGGGTCGATGAGTCGACTTACGTAGGGCTTTACCTACATAGCTATTTCTCCGGTCTATTTTATTCACATCCTTTGTTATATGTGCTTGCATACACGCTGTTCGATGCGGTCACGCTCGGGACTTTATCCATGGCTGTAACTGGCTTCTCAATTTTGTTTCGTAGCAGAATCAAAGCGATAATTGTCCCGTATCTGCTAATGGTTGCGTGGCATTTTGCAAATGGCTGGATCTTCGGCGTAATGGCTTGTGTGGGGTTTAACTGCAATATCCTCAACAGCATCAGGTCGGAATCGCTGAATAACTGGCCAGATATTCGAGCCGGTTTTGCGGAAATCATATTATTGACCCTTGCTTCGTTGGCTTTTTCTGGGGCGTGGAAAAGGCGGGAGATGGTCTGATGCTGTTTAGGCT
>USHS01000105.1 GCA_900554585.1 uncultured Collinsella sp. | reverse complement strand
TATTTTGCATTTTGACGGATTTTGGCCATCCCTGCCAAACAATTCACTTCCGCTTCAAGGGCGGCAGCACCGCCGCGGTATAAATTCAGCCGGGACAAACCCATGGCTGAACTTCTTCTATATTCCTACATTTAAGGGATGAGAGAAACTTATGAAACGAAGGATTTCGTCAACCCTGATGGCACTTGTGCTGTGTCTCACACTCCTTCCGGCAGCGGCCTATGCCGACGGGGGCACGGCGGTCTATGTCAGCAGCAGCGGCAATGATGGGACCGGTGACGGCTCGGCGGACAAGCCCTACGCCACGCTGGTCAAAGCGGTCACAGAGGCAGAGGACGGCTCAACGATCTATGTCATGAGCGACCTGACCATGACGGAGTGCGCCCTTTTTTACAGCAAGTCACTCACGATTACCAGCCTTGGTGATGCGACTTACACCATTACACGCGGCGATAACTTTGCTCAGCAGCAGGACAACGCCCGCAGTACCTACAACCCCGCCATGGTCGAGGAGGTCACCGCGCAGGTGGCCGCCCAGGTCGAAACGCTCTACCGCGAGAATCCGCCCGAGTTCGTGTACTTCCTAACGCTCTACCACCTGTTCCGCGACTTCATGGAGGACGACGAGGACAACGGCATCCGCCCCGGCCTCAAGTTCGAGGAGTCCGTGGTCTGGAACAAGCTCTACGACTTCCAGAAGGACGCCGTCGTGGGCGCCATCCGAAAGCTGGAGAAGTACAAGGGCTGCATCATCGCCGACTCTGTGGGCCTGGGCAAGACCTACGAGGCGCTCGCCGTTATGAAGTACTACCAGGAGCGCAACGACCGCATCCTCGTTCTGTGCCCCAAACGCCTGCGGGACAACTGGACCCTGTGGACCCAGGACAACGACGACCGCAACCCGCTGGCCGACGACCGCTTCAGCTACACGGTGCTCAACCACACCGACCTGTCGCGCTACCACGGTATGAGCGGCGAGGTGGACCTCGAGCACCTGCGCTGGGGCCACTTCGACCTCCTCGTCATCGACGAGAGCCACAACTTCAGGAACAAGAGCACCGACGCGGACAAGACCGACCGCTACACGCGCCTCATCGAGGACGTCATCAAGTCGGGTCAGCGCACGAAGGTGCTCATGCTCTCGGCCACCCCGGTGAACAACCGCCTACTCGACCTGCGAAACCAAATCGAGCTCATCACCGAGGGAGACGACGCGTACCTCGCCGATACCGATGGCATCCCGTCGATCACCCACGTGACGCGAGTCGCCCAGCAGAGGTTCAACGAGTGGAGCAAGCTCTCCGACTCCGAGCGCACGACCGAGAGTTTCGTGAACGCAGTGAACGCCGACTACTTCAAGCTGCTCGACGTGCTGACCATCGCGCGCAGCCGCAAGCACATCACGAAGTACTACGGCGCCGCGAGCGGGACCTTCCCGGCGCGCCGGCCGCCCCTGTCGTTCCAGACGCCCATCGACCTGGAAGGCGAGCTGCCGCCGATCGCCGAGCTCAACGACATGATCGCCCAGCTCACGTTCGCCCAGTACCAGGTGCTCTCCTACGTGCGCGCCGACCAGCGCCGCAAGTACGAGGACCGCTACGGGGACACGTGGGGTAAGGACTTCGAGAGCCAGGTCCACCGCACGACGGCGGTGGCCAACCTCATGCGAATCAACGTCCTCAAGCGCATGGAGTCCTCCGTGAACAGCTTCCGCATCACGCTGCGCCGCATCCTCGACGGCTGCGTCAACCTGCGTGCGAGGCTCGATGCCGACGCGTCGGGGGTCGCCTACGGCACCGAGGGCCTCGAGGACGGATTCGACGACGACGATGCCGAGGAGTTCGAGGCCGGCGGCAAGGTGCGCGTCGACCTGCGAGACGTCGATGCCCTGCGCCTGGGCCAGGACCTCGACTTTGACATACAGGTTCTCCGGACCCTGCTAACCTACGCCGACGCGGTAACGCCCGAGCGCGACGCCAAACTCGTGAAGCTGCGCGACTTCATCGCGGGCAAGGTCAGCGAGCCGTACAACCCCGGCAACCGCAAGGTACTGGTGTTCAGCGCGTTCGCCGACACGACGGCGTACCTCTTTGAGCAGTTGGCGCCCCGGTTGAAGCGCGAGCTTGGCATCGAATGCGCCGAGGTTGCGGGCAGCTCCAACCGGACCTACTCGCTGAAGCTCCCCAGGACCACCTTCGAGAACATCCTCGCGAGGTTCTCTCCCGTCTCCAAGGAGCTGCCGGAGAGCCAGAGGGCGCTCGGCGAGATCGACGTCGTCTTCGCGACGGACTGCATCTCCGAGGGCCAGAACCTGCAGGACTGCGACTGCCTGGTGAACTACGACATCCACTGGAACCCCGTGCGCATCATCCAGCGCTTCGGCCGCATCGACCGACTTGGCTCCAAGAACGCGCAGATCCAACTGGTCAACTTCTGGCCGGACATCGCGCTCGACGAGTACATCCAGCTCGAAGGCCGCGTGAAGGGCCGCATGGCGCTGCTCGACGCGTCGGCCACCGGCGAGGAGAACGTGCTGGAGGCGAAGGGCAACGGCGAGATGAACGACCTCAAGTATCGCCGCCAGCAGCTCCAGCAGCTCAAAAGCGAGGTACTCGACCTCGAGGACATCTCGGGCGGCATCTCCATCACGGACTTCGCCTTCGACGACTTCCGCGTGGAGCTCCAGCGCTACGCCAAGGAGCATCCCGGCGCGCTGGAGAACTCGCCGGCGGGCCTCCACGCCGTGGCCCCCATCCCCGGCGATCTTCGCGGCGACGTGAAGCCGGGCGTGGTCTTCTGCCTCAAGCAGAACGACGAGGGAAACGACCCCAGGGACACGAACCCCGTCTTCCCGTACTACGTGGTGTACGTGTCGTCCGACGGCGAGGTCATGACGAAGCACACACAGCCCAAGCCTGCGCTCGACATCATGCGCGCCGTCTGCTCTGGGCATCCCGAGCCCATCGCCGAGCTGTGCCGCGAGTTCAACCGCGAGACCCGCGACGGGACGAGGATGGGCGCCTACACAGACCTGCTCGACGACGTGGTGGCGGCCATCACGGGGACGCAGCAGGACAAGGGGATCGAGAGCCTGTTCAGCCTGGGCGAGGTCGGCAGCGGCACCGTCATGGGCTTCAACGACTACTCGCTGGTATGTTTCGCGGTGCTGCGATGAGCGGCGTCGACTGGAACGGCATCCTGCGCCTGCCCGAAGCGGCGCTCGCGGGAGGACGCCGCATCCCCAAGACGGTGCTTGCCAAGCAGGCGATGCTCACCAAGACCGAGCAGAAGAGGCTCGACAAGGTTGCGCGCCTCGAGCATTTCGGCACGGTCCAGAAGTCCACGACGCGCATCCCGCCGCACGAGGACGACGAGCGCAACGTGCAGAGCATAGTCTTCCTCCGTTGCGAGATGACAGCCGGGACCATGGCGGTGGCGGAGGTGGCGGAGCTTGTGCACAAGTGTTTCCCGAACCCAACGGTGCTTCTGATCGAGGCGAGCGGTTGCGCGTGCGTGTCGGTCGCTCTCACGCGGAAGAGCCAGGCCGAGCAGGGCACAACGGTCGTCGACTCCATCGAGGCGACAGGCGCCTTTGACCCGGGCCGTCCGGGATATGCGCCCTTCCTTGACGCGCTCGATTTCGCAAAGCTGCCGCAGGATGACCTGCTGGCCTACCTGCAAGGAATCGCCTGGGCCGTTCGACTATCTCGCTCGATAACCTCACTCGGGTTTTATCCGATTTGCGCCGATCGCAATCGGGAGCAGCTAGGCAAGCTTATCGCGCGAAGCGATGCCCTTGCTAAGGAGGTTTCCGGTAATCGTCAGCGACGACGTGATCGTGGACTCTCCTTGAACGAGTCCGCCAAATTGCGCGTGGATGCGAAAAGGCTAGAAGCTGAGTTCGATTCAGTCATGGGCTTGATAAAGTCTATCTGTACGTTAGGAGACACAGTTGAGTGAGCTCGATAATTACATCCGTAACGCAAGCGAGACCTTACGTGGCGGGGACAGCTCGGCAATCGACGCCCTCGCACGTGAAATCGTGTCGGCTTTCAATGCAGAAATACCAAACTTATCGCATTACAGAGGAGCAAGGATAACTGGCGGGGATAACCGCCATACCGCCGCCGATCTGCGAAAGTTGATTGGAAAGCTCTGTGTGCTGCGAGATGAAAAAGACCAGGAGCTTTACGGGGCTTATGGGCTAGAGACAATTACGAGCCACATCCATCTGCTCGAGAGGGCGATAGAAGATGGGATTGGAGGCGAAGATCTGAAAGCGGTTTACGAGAAAATCGATAGCATATACGCGAATCGCTATGACTCTTACATTGATGGCCTGTCAGGCTACGTCTACAGAGAGTATGAACCCTGCTCTCAGCAGACGGAGCTCAGAATAGAAAAGCTCAAGGTAATCCGCGACGAGGAATTCCGTAAACTTAAAATCGCGGAAGCGCAGGCCGCAAGTGTAAGCATGGTTCAAAATGCCTCAGCATCTTCGGCGGCTAACGTCCAAGTCACGGTTGAGACAACCTTTGAGCAGATTGATAAATTGCCGGAGGCAACGCTTTCTGATGACGACAAGACGCTGCTTAAAGGAATGATTGGCGATCTCAACACGAAAGATAAAAGCAAACAGGATAGCAAGCTTAGTAAACTCCAGAGCTGGCTTGCCGATAAGGGCACTGACGTATTTATCGCTGCCATGCCTTATATAGTGCAACTAATCAAATCACAACTTTTTTAGGAGGAGATCTCGTGAGCGAGATACAGAAGATGAATCTTGCATCATAAAACCTGGTAGACGACCGCCTGGACAAGCTCAAGGAATTGATGCCCGAGGTGTTCACCGAAAGCGGAATCGACTTCGACAAACTGAGGCTGGAGCTTGGCGACGAGGTCGATGAGGGCCAGGAGCGCTATGCGTTCACGTGGCCCGGCAAGGCCGACGCCATCCGCCAGTCGCAGACCGTAAGCACCGCCACATTGCGCCCCTGCGTAGAGAAGAGCCGCAGCCGTGATGGCGAGGATGGCTCCTTCGACTCCGACAACATCTATATCGAAGGCGACAACCTCGAGGTGCTGAAGCTGCTGCAGCGCGGCTACCACGGCAAGGTCAAGATGATCTATATCGACCCGCCGTATAACACGGGGCATGACTTTGTCTACAAGGACAAGTTCGGCAACACCATCGAGAATTACAAGGAACAAGCAGGTCTCGCGAACCAGTCTAATGCCGACGCGAATGGCCGCTATCACAGCGATTGGTGCTCCATGATGTATCCTCGGCTCAGACTTGCCAGGGAACTGCTGAGAGATGATGGCATCATTTTCATAAGCATTGATGACAATGAGGCCGACAATCTAGCAAAAATATGTGATGAGCTGTTTCCCGCGTCTTTGCTTAATCGTTTTTGTTGGATAAGCAACCTGAAAGGAAGGCAAATTGGCGGTCACGGTGCAGCAAAATGCTGTGAAAGCATCTATGTGATTGCTAAAAACGTTGATAGCGCCCCTTCGTTTGTCGGCGATGTCGAGCAGCTGAAAAATCTGATGCCAACAGTGTATAAAGGGTTTAACTACGGGTAGCGCGCAGAGATGTGGTGTAAGAGGCGGGGCATGCCC
>USHS01000104.1 GCA_900554585.1 uncultured Collinsella sp. | reverse complement strand
ATTAACCGTACCGGCACCACCGTGATCGTCGCCACGCACGACCGCGAGATGGTCGATAGCATGCACCGTCGCGTGATCGCCCTCGAGGGCGGCCACGTAATCCGCGACCAGGAGAGGGGAGGTTACGGCAACTATGGCACCAACTAACGTGGGCTATTCGCTCAAAGAGGCTATCAGCCACTTCTTCCGTAACTGGACCACCTCGCTCGGCGCCGTCATCACGATCTTCCTTTCGCTGTTTATCATCGGCCTGTTCATTATGGGTTCCGCGATGCTGAACTCCGTGATCGGCACCGTCGAGGATCAGGTTGTCATCAACGCGTTCATTAGCGATGATGCCGATCAGGCAGACGTCCAGGCCTTTGAGGCCGAGCTCAAGACGTGGAGCAACGTCAAGTCTGTGACCTATAAGGACAAGGACGACGCGCTGGCCGAGTACACGAGCAAGATGTCGGGCAACGCCGACGCCACCATGAGCGCGCTCGACGGCCAGAACCCGCTTCCTGCCTCGTTCGCGATTGAGATGGACGATCCGTCTCAGGTCGAGAGCACGGCCAAGAAGCTCAAGAAGAACGCCGACTTCCAGAAGATCGCGGACGACGGCGACGTCAACGCGAGCGTGCTGTATGGCCAGGAGGAAGTGAGCCGCCTGTTCCAGGTGACCAACTACATCCGTATCGCCGCCGTGGTGCTCGTCGGTCTGCTGACCTTTATCGCGTTCATCTTTATCAACAACACGATTCGCCTGTCCATTACGGCGCGTCGTCGCGAGATTGCGATTATGCGCCTGGTGGGCGCCAGCAACGGTTTCATCCGCGGACCGTTCATTACCGAGGGTGTGCTGCAGGCCATTCTGGGCTCGCTGCTTTCCATCGGTGTTTTGGAGCTGCTGCGCAATCTGATGGTTCCTCGCCTGCAGGAGAGTGTCGGCTGGATGTCGTTTGCGCTGCCGATGCAGTACTATCTGGTGACCTACGCCGCACTGATTCTTGTCGGCGTGATCATCGGCCTCTTTGGCTCTGCCATCGCTATGCGCCGTTATCTGCGCGTGTAGGCGCTGCGGATATGCCGTCTGCAACGGGTCGTCCCTTTTCGGGGGCGGCCCGTTTTTTGATCCCTAGGGGACGGAGGAAAACGGATCATAGCGGCGCTGGTCTATCTATGTGATCTGTTTTCCTCCGTCCCCTAGGGATCATTTGGGTAGACTTTTGGGGTGTAAACGGCTATCGATAGTAAGGAGGCGCCATGGGGCGCAATAACAAACATAAGCGTAGCGCACGCAATAAACGCGGGCCGGTGCGCAGCGAGCGTCGCCCGAGCATGACTGGCCGCGTTCAGCTCCATGAGCACAGCGCTTATGTCGTGACCGACAACGGCGATTACAAGGTCATGGGTCGCGGTAAGCGTGAGATTATGGACGGCGATACCGTGGCTGTAAGCATCAAGGCGGGACCGCGCGGGGATCGTCGTGCCGTGATCGAGGGCGTTATCGAGCGTGCCGCTATCAGCGTGGTGGGTACGTATCAGACGGCCGGCCCGCTTGGTGTGATCGAGCCGCTCGATTCGCGCCTCAAAGCCGATTTCTTTGTTTTGCCCGAGGACACTTCGGCGGAGCGCCTGGGCGTGCGTCCTGGCGATGTCGTCGTTGCGCGCATTCTAACCTACCCAACGCGCTTGGAGTCGGGCACGGTGACTCTTGAGCGCCGTATCGGCGGCGACGATGCGCCCGATCTGGGCGTCCAATATGTTATGGCGCGCTATGGCTATACCGACAGCTATCCCGAGGCGGCGCTGGCGGAGGCAGAGGCGCTTTCGCTCGATGTGACTGCAGCGCTTAAAGACCCGCTTCGTCGCGACCTGCGCGATCGCTTTGTCATCACCATCGACCCGGTTGATGCGCGCGACTTTGACGATGCCATCTCGCTCGAGCGCACGCCCGAGGGCGGCTATAAGCTGGGCGTGCATATCGCCGACGTTTCGCACTATGTTGCCTGGGACGGGCATATCGACCTGGAGGCCCGCCATCGCACGACGTCGGTGTACCTTGCCGATCGCGTGCTTCCCATGCTGCCCGAGCGCCTGTCCTGTGACCTGTGTTCCCTGCGCCCCGATGAGGATCGTCTGGCGTTTACCGTCGACATCGAGCTCGACGCGCAGGGCCGTGTGCGCCATTACGACCCCTATCCCAGTGTGATTCGTTCGCGTGTGCGTATGGACTACGACGGCGCCGAGGCGCTGCTGGTGCGTGCCGGCGCAGTTGAGTATTCGGTGCTGGAGGGTGCCGCCGAGGATGTTGCCGCGGTTGAAGCGTCGCGTGAGGAAGCGCTCGAGCGCGGGCTTGCGTGCGAGGAAACCGCTCGCGGCTATAACGTCGATTTGGGGGATTTCCTCATAGCTGCCAACGAGCTCGCCGAGCTTCGCCGTCGTATTCGTCGCGCACGCGGTTCGGTCGACTTTGATACGGCCGAGATCCGTGCACTGTTGGACGAGGACGGTGTGCCCGTGCAGATCGTGGCCCTTGAGCGCTCGTGCGCCACATCGCTGATTGAGGAAGCCATGCTGCTGGCTAACGAGTGCGTCGCCGAGTGGCTGGCCGACCGCGATATCGAGGCGTGCTATCGCGTGCACGATGACCCCAGCCCCGACAGTCTGCACGGTGCTGCTGTGGCGCTGGCACAGCTCGGTATCATCGACGATCGCCGTGCGGCGGGCATTGCCCTGGGAAGTCCTGATGAGCTGCAGGCGACGGTTGACGCCGCTGCCGGCACGGCTAACGCGCCACTTGTCAACACGCTCCTTCTGCGTAGCATGCAGCGTGCGCTGTATAAGCCTCGCAACGAGGGCCACTTTGCGCTCGCTGCGCCGTGCTACTGCCACTTTACAAGCCCCATTCGCCGTTATCCCGATCTGGTGGTGCATCGCGTGCTCAAGCTGCAGCTGGCATACGAGCAGCTGGGTGGAAAAGACGCCTTAGTGCGTACGCCGAGGCTGATCGGAAAAGGCCGAGAGTCGCTTCCGCGCATCCTGCCGCAAATCTGCCGCGCGTGCAGCGATGCCGAGCGTGCGGCCGACGCTGCCAGCCATGCGACGCAAAAAATCAAGATTGCGCAGTACTACGAGGATCGCCTGGGCGAGCGCTATGCCGGAACGGTCTCATGGGTCAGCAGCATGGGGCTATTTGTGCGCCTTGATCTAACGCAGGTCGAGGGACTGGTTTCCATTAAGAGTTTGGGTAACGAGTGGTTTGAGTTTGACGAGGACGCGCTCACGTTGACGGGTGCCGACACGGGGCGTCGTTTTGAGTTGGGGCAGCGCGTGATTATCGAGGTCTCGCGCGTCAACACTACTCGCGGACATTTGGACTTTAAGCTCATTCATTAACCGGCACGGAGTGAGTATCGGCAGAGCGTAGAGGGCGGTCTTTCGGGGCCGCCCTCTTTGCATGTCTCTTGATTACCCTGCCATGAGCTCGGCCGCTTCTTCATATGCTTTTGGGAGATGGGACCTACCAAAACAAACCTGTCCCTATTTGGCAGGTTTACGAGAGAGCGGGGATGTTGTGGCAACGGTATATGGATATGCGCGAGTGAGCTCGCGCGATCAAAATTTGAATCGCCAGTTGGATGCGCTGAGCGCCTATGGCGTGGAGCCGGCGAATGTCTTTGCCGACCGTGCGAGCGGTAAGGACTTTGATCGCCCACAGTATCGGGAATTGCTTCATGCCTTGGCTTCCGGCGACGTGTTGGTGGTGCTTTCCATCGATCGGCTGGGCCGAAACTACAGCGAGATACTCGAGGAATGGCGTCGTATAACCAAGGAACTTGGTGCGGCCATCGTTGTGCTGGACATGCCGTTGCTCGATACGCGTGCGAGAGATTGCGGCGGATCGGATGTGACCAGCACGCTGATCGCCGATATCGTTTTACAGTTGTTGAGCTATGTGGCGCAGGTGGAACGAGAGAACATCCACCGTCGTCAGGCGGAGGGAATCGCGGCGGCGCGGGCGCGCGGCGTGCGTTTTGGTCGACCCCGCAAGCCGTGCCCTCCGCAATTTGAACGAGTGCGCGATATCTATGAGGCGGGCAATATTACCCGGAGTCAGGCGGCAAAGCGCCTAGGTGTGTGCGTGGGGACCTTCGATCGCTGGATGCGCGAGACGGAGTAGGGGAGCCGGGGATGCGGGCTCAACGGCTACCGTTGCCCATCCCGACCCGCTTGCCCCCGTTCGCATATGGATGGGCACCAACATCCGTCGTGTCGCCCATACCGTAGAGTTCTTCTTTGTTGGGCTGTTTGTCTCGTTGGCGGCGGTGTGCTTGGATAAGCGCACGACCTGTCCCATTGGCGCCCACGCGAGACGCTGTTAACAACCCTGTTACGAATAATGCGACCTTGATGAATCATTTTGTGTCGCGCGTATTTCCGAGCGGTCGGATTTGAGGGGCGAGTGGTAGAATGCCCGCCCTTTGTGCGCCATGATGCGGCACAATGTGCCGTAAAAGCTGTTTATATCCGGTACGAATCGTTCGTTGGTCTTTAATTCTTCTCAACGGAGGTGTTTGAGATGGCAAACGGATTGCTTTTAAGGCTTCGCGAGCGTGAGCTCAGCGCAAGTCCGGCGGAGCGCAATGTCATCGCATACGTGAGTGCTCATCCGCATGAGGTGGTCGGGCTGTCCGTCCGCGGTCTTGCCGATGCCACGTTCTCCTCGCCCTCGAGCATTTTGCGCTTTTGCAAGCGCTTGGGTTTTGCGGGCTACAAGGAGTTCCAGCGCGAACTGATTGCCGAACTTGCGCTCCTGGGCGACAGAAAGGACGTTGCCCTCGAGGACATCTCCGTGGATGACAGCGTCGAACGTATCGTGGGGAAGGTGATGAAAAGCAACGTGCGCACGATCGAGGCGACGGCGCGAACACTCGATTACACCGTTTTGGAACGATGTGCAGCCTATCTTAAGCGGGCGCGCATGGTCAATCTGTTCGGTATTGGTGCTTCTCGCTTGGTTGCACACGATCTGGCACAAAAGCTCATGCGTGTCGACAGGGAATGCCATCTGTACGATGACTGGCACGACCAACTCTTGTGCGCCAAGAACATGCACGAGGGCGATATCGGCATTGCTTTTAGCTACTCGGGCTTAACGCAAGAAGTGCTGGACTGCACCGCCGAGGCCCAGCGCCACAACTGTCCCGTTGTGGCCGTGACCAAAGTAGATGGATCGTCCAAGCTTGCCACCATGGCCGATGCCGTGCTCGGCGTTGCTGCAAGCGAGCCCTTGGTCCGCAGCGGTGCCATGGCCTCGCGTATGGCTCAGCTTATGGTTGTCGATGCCCTCTACGCTGCTTACGTTGCGAGCGATTACGAACGGGCGACGCATGTCATCAAGCAAAACTACATCGAGAAACAGGAAAGATGAGGTGAACAAAATGCTCGATTTAACAAAATTCACGACAGAACAGCGAAATCAAAAGTCAATGGACCTCGACACGATGACATCGCTGCAAATCGTCACGACGATGAACGATGAGGATCTTCGCGCCGTCCAATCGGTCACGAAAGTGTTGCCCCAGGTTGCCACGGCAATCGACTGGGCTGCCGAGGCGCTCTAGCGCGGCGGGCGCGTCTTTTATAT
>USHS01000103.1 GCA_900554585.1 uncultured Collinsella sp. | reverse complement strand
TTTCGCTCGAGAAACTCGAGGCCATGACCTGCGTGTGTTCTGTTGGCCTGGACATGATCGCCATCCCCGGCGACACCCCGGTCGAGACCATCGCCGGCATTATCGCCGACGAGATGGCCATCGGCGTCATCAACAATAAGACCACGGCCGTGCGCGTGATTCCCGCTATCGGCAAGGGCGTGGGCGACTGCGTTGAGTACGGCGGCCTGTTTGGCCGTGCACCCATCATGCCGGTGAACCCCAACGCCGGCACCGTGCTTGCCCACCGCGGCGGACGCTTCCCGGCGCCGCTGAACTCGCTCAAGAACTAGCTGAGGGAGACTGGCGAGGAGCCCCGCCGCCGGGCGGCGGGGCTCCCGCACAACGGGACCTCGGTTGGGTTCTATCCCGTATGGCAGTCGCTTCGCTCCTGCCCGCCTTGGTTGTGAGGGCGGTTTGGCGTTGGAACGGTTCTTTCTGATATATGCTGGTTGCGGCTCTTCTTTTGGGAGGAGTCGCTTTTTTGTTGCTAGGAGGTTGGCCTGTGGTTGATGGGGATGCTCGCTCTGAGCTTCTTTCTGCTGATTGGAATGACGAATGGATGCGCTTGCAAGCTGATCGGCATCGGGCTGATGATCCTTTTGAGTGGGATAAGCGGGCTCGGCATTTTCGGCCATTGGAGACTGCCCCGTATGCTCGGGATTTTATAAAGCTGTTGGCGCTTGAGCCTGGTGAGTCGGTGCTCGATATGGGGTGTGGGGCTGGGTCGATTGCTATTCCGCTTGCTCAGGCTGGGCATCCTGTGATTGCAGCCGACTTCTCCCCCGCTATGTTGGGCACCCTTGATGCCGGCGTTGAGTATTACGGGCTCGAGGATCTTATTACACCGCTTGAGCTTGCTTGGGATGACGATTGGGATCTGGTTGGGCCGGTTACCAAGGCTGTAGATGTTGCCTTTGCGAGTCGCTCGGTTACTACGAACGACCTGAAGGGGGCACTTGTCAAGCTTGACCGCACGGCTCGTCGGCGTTGTGCTGTCACGATGGTCGCCAACTCCAGCCCGCGCTATGACCTGCACCTGATGAACGCCATCGGCGCCTCGGTTACCCGCAGCAACGGATTTGTATATGCCTTTAACATCCTTATTCAGATGGGTGCGCTGCCACAGGTAACGTATTTTGAATCGCCTCGGCGCGACACCTTCGATAGTCTCGAGGCGGGCGTGACGGACTTCTCCCGTATGCTCGAACATGGCAACGAAGATAAAATCGACCGTCTGCGCGACTACATCGCCCAGCACATGATCGAGAATCCCCATGCCGGCGAGCCGGGGTCCAAGGGCGTGCCGCAGGGGCGCTATATGCTCGACCATATCCGTAAAGTCCGATGGGCGTTTATCGCCTGGGAGCCGGTCTTTGCGCTCCGCCCGTAGCCCATCTATAGCACGATCGTCCACCCACCCGGCATCCGCATTCTTTGCGAACTGGGCAAACGCGCTCCACACCACGCCGTTCCTGCGCTATCGTGGGACAGCTCACGTAGATTAAGGCCCCATTGCGGGGCGCCCCATACATAGAAAGCGAGAACCCATGGCACTGACAGGAGCCCAGGTCAAGCAGCTTCGCAGCATGGCCCATCACCTCAACCCCGCCATCATCATCGGTAAGTCCGATGTCAACGAGGGCACCGTCGAGCAGACGGTCGCCTACCTGGAGAAGCACGAGCTCGTTAAGTGCTCCGTGCTGGACGGCTCCAGCCTTTCTGCCCGCGAGGCCGCCGAGGAGCTCGCCGAGCGCTGCCACGCCGACGTCGTTCAGGTTATCGGCCGCAAGTTCTCGCTGTATCGCGAGTCCTCGCGCAAGGATATCGAGAAGATCAAGCTCGTCTAAAACCGACTGGCCATACCGAGTAGCCTGCGGGCGTCCGAGTGATTCGGGCGCCCGTTTTTTATCGCTCGACAAGCACGCGCTTGAGCCTGCCTTCGACCAGGCGCTCATACAGGCGCCTTGTCTCGGGCTCGGGCACGCCTTGAACCTGCTCTCGCAGGTGGTGCATGTGGCCGCTGTATAGCTCGACAACATCGCGGCGTCGTCCCGCCGCACCGTAAACGCGCATGGCACAGCGAACCATGTCCTCGCGCGCAGTCTCTTGGCGAAGCCCCGATTCAACGAGCCAAATTGCCGATTGCAGGTCATTTTCCTCGAGAGCGGCATTCGCTCCCCTAATCATGCAGTCGATGTACTTGGATTGCATAATGTGGCGCATGCGCGTAAAAAACGTGGGATTGCAACCGGTGGGAACATACAGCGGCCCCGCGTAGAGCTGCTCAACCTTAAGACAAAGCTCAACCAGGTGAGGGCCTCTCGCGCCCATACGGTTTCCCAGGATCTCGCGGCTCAGCTGGTCAAAGAGCCTTACATCGGTCTTAACGTAGTCGCCGTTGAGCCCTATGCACTCGTTTTGGATGAGCACGCACGACTTGCCATCCGGCGTTGGACCCAAAGCCGAGCGCAAGCGCGATACCGTCGAATACAGATTGTTGCGCGCGGCGCTAAACTCGGCATGGGGCCACAACTCCATGGCGATTGTCTCGCGGTCGACCATGGCATCCATGCCCAACGCGAGCCGCTCGGCAAGTGTTGCCGCCTTTTTGCGACGCCACATCTTATCCGTGATGGGAAAGCCGTCGCGCTCGGCGCGAAATGTGCCAAACATGCGCATCTCAATATGGCCGATCGTATCGACAGCCTCAACCTCGCCCGCCTGGAACAGGTGCTCGCTTTCGCCCTCAAAATCATCGCGTAGTGAATACCGCGACAGCTCACGCACCGGAAGCTTCTTGCGAATCCTGACGGCAGGCTCGCCCAGACAGTGCATCGCAAGACGCGCAAATAGCCGATACGATGGGTCTAAAATCCCCGAGCGATTCATAGACATCCAGGCGGCAAGATCGCTATCGCGGCCCGCAGCGGCCAGGTGCAGCGCCACGATCCAGGCTTCTGAGCCACCGACCTGCGTCTTGCTAATGTCGAGCAGCTCCGCCTCTTCGCGAACCGATACCAGCGACGTATTGCGCAGGTACGCCACGCGCTCCAGCAGCAACGCGTTTTCGCGCATGTACGCAATCGATTCGTCGGCGAGCTTGAGCACCTGAACCGCGCGGAACTTCGCGTTGACCGGCCGCCCCTCCGCCAGCGATTGCCAACCCTCCAGCAATAACCCAAACAGCTGAATTTGATTGTCACGAACACGCACCGCAAAGCGGTCGAGCTCGCCAAACGCCACATCGTCGGTCACGGGCAAGCCCGCGAGCAGGCGCCGCGCAGCGAGCACCATACGCAGCCAAATGGATGGCGCCTTAAGCCCGCGGATATCGAGCGCCTCGAGTATCTGCGCCATCTTGTCATCGCGCTCGTCGGGTTTAGCAAACGAGCCGTCGAACAGCTCCACCAGCATATGGTCGGCCTGTATGAGAATCCCCGCGATGTCGAGCTCGCAATCATAAGCTTTGCACGCCTTGAGCTTCGCGAGAACATTGCCGTCTTCCGCTCGCTCGGTTAGGTGGCGCTTGACCTCGATATGCGCGGACAGCATGTCGAGCACCTCGCAGGATGTCTGTTCTTGCACAACAGGGTTGGCGGGAAGCCCCAGGTCATTGTCGCCGTAAAAGGCGATAGTAAGCGCCTGGGCTATTTTCCAGGTAGCGGGGTCGACCTCGCGGGCCGCCTGGTCACCCGCACGTTCGATAACGGACGCCATATACCTTGCTAGCTTTGTATTGCACACGCTGACAGCCGCCAGATACACGCCGAGTGCCTCGGCGGGTGTCGGCTCTTGCTCCTGCTTTTCCGCATTGATCATCGCCGACGCCGCACGGCAAATGTCCCCTCCGTGCCCGGTCAGGGCAAGATCGGCCCCATACTGCCCGGCAAGTTCCAATACCACATGGCGGTCCAAGAACGCGTCGGCCAGGTCCATAGCCAAATCGCATCGGCCCGCCTTGATCAAAATGCGAGCAGCCCGCGATACAAGTTCGGGACGGATCTCGGCAACAAGCTTTCGCAGCCTCAGGCGCGCGTTGTCCTTGGCGCCCAAACACCTAAAGGTGCGATCAGACGGATCCATGCCAAAAATCGGATAATCGCGCACAAAGATGGACTGGTCGACCATCGAAAGCCTCACGCCGCACGCCTCTAGCTCCGCAATGCGGCCCTCGCCCATCAGTACCATCAAACAGGCAACGGTAAACAACAGGTTGTTCTCGAGCGATGCGAGATCGGCCAGCACCGCACCGTACACGTTGACGATTTCGTTCTCGAGCAACCCGGCAACATCGCCCTGTCCATACATTCCCGTCTGCAGGGCAGATACCAGCTCGGGTACACCCTGTGTGAGCCCATAGAAATCAAGCGATGTGCTGATTGAGAACGCCGTGGCCCATGACGAATACTCATAGGCGTGCACCTTGAGCATCTGCGCATTGACTTTTACCGAATCGCCCAGCCCGTGGATAAGCAATCGGTTGGAGGGGCGGCAGGCAATAAAGACCCCCGTCCCCGTAGCACGTAAGCTGCGGATTCGATCGATGAGGTCCTCGGTTTCGTGCTGCTCGAGATTGGGCACGTTGTCGATCGCAACGAGCGAATGAGGTTTGTCCTTAAGCTCATCGGCGACAACCTCGAGCTGCATAAAGAGCTCGCGTCCAATCGCGCGGTCGGCCTCGATAATCCGAACCGGCCCTCGCGTGGGGTCCGATTTAACCTCCTGCACGTATTGCAGCAACACCGACGTCTTACCAAACCCATCGGGCGCGTAGAGCAAAACAATTCCCGCCTTGCGCCCTTTAACGATGAGCTCGTTCATCAAGCGATCGCGCCGCACCATATAGCCGCCGCCCGTCGGCATCAACTCGAGGTCGTCAGTATTGCCCAGATCGTTTACCATGCTTGCTCCTCAACTCGACCATATGGACACCGTAGCTGCAGGACCATATGAGCCGCCCCGTGAATAGCGCGACTTAGAGTTTTTAATTGTCTGCCGGTACGTGTTTGGCAAGTTTTTGTACAGCGAGGCCCGATGGTAACTTATCCCCCGACCAATAGGTCTTTGCGCAGGTCAATGCGCTTGCCAGCATGTCCCATCCCATTTGCAGTGTAGCGCAGTCGGCTATTTTTATTTGAGTTGCGCAACTCGCCTACTCCTCGCTACCGCCTGCGACTCTATGGTGGCAAATGTGCATAGAATCTGCTATAGAATGAATCACAAAAATTTAAAACCCTCCAGTCAAGCACGCGGCAAGGTTTCCGTCATGTATACGCCACGGCGTATGTCCACTAAAAAGGCCCCCGCAAAGCGAGGGCCTTTTGAGAAACTATGTAAGATCGCTTGATCGCGTTACTCGCAGAGCGAAAGAGCGGCCTCGTCAGCAACGACAACGCAGTTGGTGTGCAGCTGCAGGATCGAAGCCGGGCATTTGGGCGTAACCGGACCATAGCACATATCGTGCACGGCCTGAGCCTTGGCCTCGCCGTTGGCGACAACCAGGATCATGCGGGCATACATGATGGTCTGGGTGCCCATGGTGTAAGCCTGACGGGGCACGTCATCGATGCTGTCGAACAGGCGGCTGTTGGCCTGAATGGTGCTCTCGGTGAGGTCGACGCAGTGCGTGCC
>USHS01000102.1 GCA_900554585.1 uncultured Collinsella sp. | reverse complement strand
GCTTGGCGCAGCAACAGGCCGATGACATCCGCGACCGTGCCCAGCAGTACGAGCGCGAGACGCGCTATGCCGCCGAGGATTACGCCGAGCAGGTCTTTACGCACCTCGAGGAGAACCTTAAGAGCCTGACCGGCACCGTCACCCGTTGCCGTCAGCAGCTCAATGAGGGCGCCGCTCAGCAGAACGGTCAGTGGTAATGGCTGAGTTCCCGAGCGTAACCGTCGATCTTTCCGAGCAGCTCGAGTTTCCCGGAGACTCTTATCCGCTGACCGGCAAGGTTGATGTCGCCACCTACACGGTGGGCGAGAAGGAGTACCAGCTGCAGGACGGCATTGCCTACGACGTGGTCTTTACCAACGCCGGTACCGGCGTTCTGCTCTCGGGCATGGTCCGCGCTCACGCCACCGGCGAGTGCGATCGCTGCCTAGGGCCCGCTTCGTTTGATATCGCAGGCGAGATCGAGGAGTTCTACCTCTTTGAGGAGCCCGAGGACCCCGAGGCCTATGAAGACGGCTACGAGTTGCTGGGCGAGGATCGCATCGTCGATCTGGGCGAGCCCATCAACGACGCGGTCGTCATGGACACGCCGTTCGTTGTCCTGTGCAAGCCCGATTGCCGCGGCCTGTGCCCCACCTGCGGCATCAATCTCAACGTCGAGCAATGCGATTGCGCCGCCAAGGCGGAGGCCGAATGGGCCGCTGCCACGGAAAATCCATTTGCAGCATTGAAGAATCTCAAGCTTGACGAGTAAAACTGTGGTAGTATCGCTACTTGCGCGTAATCGCCACACTGGATAGTTCATAAGGAAGGTCACTATGCCCGTACCTAAACAAAAGCAGGGTCGTATCCGCACCCATACCCGTCGTTCCGCCAACATGAAGATCTCGGCTGCGGCTCAGTCCACGTGCCCCCGTTGCGGCGCTGTTAAGCTTCCGCACCACGTGTGCCCCAGCTGCGGTTTCTACAAGGACCGCGAGGTTATCGTTACCGAGTAACTGTATACTCTGGATGCGATGCCGTTCCAACTGGAACCATAATGGCCGGCTCAATGAGTCGGCCATTTTTGTATAAGGAGCATATGAAATGAGTAACGTTCGCGTTTGTGTAGACGTTGTGGGCGGAGACGAGAAGCCCCAGGTCGTTCTCGATGGTATCGAGGCTGCGCTTGCGGCAGATCCCGAGATCGAGGTCCTGGCCGTCGGTCCCGCCGAAATCGTCAACCCCTTTGCCGCAGCGCATGCCCGCGTGGAGGCCTTGGAGGCCCCCGACGTCATCAGCATGGAGGACGATCCCATCCGTGCCGTGATGACTAAGCGCAAGTCCTCGATCGTGCTTGCACGCCGTGCCATTAAGAAGGGCAATGCGGACGCGTTTTTCTCGGCCGGCTCGACCGGTGCCATGACCGCTGCCGCCACGGCCTACGTCACGCCGTTTAGGTATTTGGCAGAGGGCAAGAAGCAGCCGGTCCGTCCGTGCCTGACCAACGCACTGCCTAATCGCGCCGGCGGCCTGACGGTGCTGTGCGATATGGGCGCCAATCCCGATGTCACGGTGGACGATATGGTGCGCTTCGCCCAGATGGGCTCTGCCTATGCCCGTGTGGTTTTGGGCATTGAGCATCCTCGCGTGGGTCTGCTTGCCAATGGCACCGAGGACGAGAAGGGCTCCAACTTTACCAAGTCGTGCTTCCCGGCCATGAAGGCCGCGGTTCCCGGCTTTGTGGGCAACTGCGAGGGCACCGATCTTACGTCGGGTAATTTTGACGTCGTTGTCGCCGATGGCATGTCGGGCAACATCGCGCTCAAGGCCACCGAAGGCGCTGCCAAGTTTTTGTTGCAGGAGCTCAAGGGTGCCTTAATGTCCTCGCTCGGCACCAAGATCGCCGCACTGCTCATCAAAAAGCAGATGCGCGAGATCAAAGCCAAACTTTCGGGCGACGCCAAGGGCGGCGCGATCCTGCTGGGCCTGCGCGGTGTCGTGTTGATCGGCCACGGTGCCACGTCGGTCGAGGCCGTCAAGAACGGTACGCTTGCCGCGGCCCAGGCCGTACGTGCCGGGCTTGTCCAGGACGTTGCCAATTCCATGGACGGTATCGTTTTGTAAGAGCCCCGTTACGTGGCTCAACCTGTACCGTGTGGGGTAGAATCGGAGCCGTATTGCAACGCGGCTCCGATTGCCGTGTTGTGTTGTGTTCCATGACATACGAGAGGAAGCGCTATGGACCGCTCCGAAATCTTCGATAAGATCGCCGAAATTGCCGCTGACGTGCTGGGCGTCGATGTCGCCGACATTAGCGACGAGACCACTTTTGACGATCTCGATGCCGATTCGCTCGAGCGTCTGCAGTTGGTGACGGCCATCGAGGACGAGTTCGACCTCGAAATCGATGACGAGACCCTGCTGTCGCTCAACTCTGTCGCCGACGCCGTCGACGCGATCGAAAACGCCAAGGAGGCCTAAGTCTTGGCTTTGTCTGAACGACTCACGCGCGCCCAGGAGATTCTGGGCCATGAGTTCAATAACAAGGTGCTGCTGCGCGCGGCGCTCACGCATCCCTCGGCCGTCGAGGGCCTGCCGGTCTCTGCCAGCTATGAGCGCCTTGAATTTTTGGGCGATTCCATTTTGGGCGCCGTGGTGGCCCGTTCGCTCTTTGAGTCCTATCCCGAGTTTGACGAGGGCAAGCTCACACGCCTGAAGGTGTCCCTTGTCTCGGGCGCCACGCTGTCCGAGGTGTCGCACGAGCTGGGTATCGATGACATCATCATCTTTGGCGCCTCCGAGACCGGTACCGGCGCGCGCGGCCTACACTCGGCGCTTGAGAACGTTTACGAGTCGCTCGTGGGCGCGTTGTATCTGGATGCCGGTTGGGATGCGGCGGCGGAGTTCATCCACCGTACGCTTAAGCCGCATCTGGCCACCGAGCGTGCCGAGCACCCCGCGAACCCCAAGTCGTTCTTGCAGGAGTGCGTGCAGGCAGACGGCCACGAGCCTCCCGCGTATAAGCTGGTCGGCTCCGAGGGCCCCGCACATGCGCCTACCTTTACCGCTGTGGTGCTCATCGACGGTATTCGCCAGGGCCGCGGCACCGGTTCCTCCAAGAAGGAGGCCGAGGGGGCCGCTGCACTCGAGGCGCTCGACCGCATGGGCTACACCACCAACGGCGTGATTCTTAACAAGAAGCCTGTTTAAGCGAGGAACCGTGTATCTCAAGTCCCTCACGCTCAAAGGGTTCAAGTCGTTTGCCGACCGCGCCCATATGTCATTTGAGCCGGGCCTGACCGTCATCGTCGGTCCCAACGGCTCGGGAAAATCGAACATCTCCGACTCGATTCTGTGGGTCCTGGGCGAGCAGAGTGCCAAGCAGCTGCGCGGCCAGGCCATGGAGGATGTCATCTTCTCGGGCTCGTCGGCGCGCAAGCCGGTGGGTGTCGCCGAGGTCACGCTGGTGCTCGATAACTCGGACCATTTGCTGCCCGTCGACTTTGACGAGGTCGCCATTACCCGTCGCATGTACCGCTCGGGCGAAAGCGAGTACCTCATCAACTCGAGCCCGTGCCGCCTGATGGACATTCAGGACATCCTGCACGATTCGGGCCTGGGCAAGGATACGCATTCCATCATCAGCCAGGGCAAGCTCGATGCCATTTTGCAGAGCCGCCCCGAGGAGCGCCGCGCCCTTATTGAGGAGGCTGCCGGCATCTCCAAGCACAAGCGCCGCAAGGAGCGTGCGCTCAAAAAGATTAAATCGATGGACGAGCACCTGACCCGTGCCCGCGACATCAATAAGGAGATCGCCCGCCAGCTGCGGCCGCTGGAGCGTCAGGTCGATCGCGCGCGCAAGTACAAAGAGCTGTCCTCGCGTGCGAACGAGCTTACGCAGATGCTGGCCGTCGACGAGCTTCGTTCGCTGCAGTCGCAGTGGAACGACCTGGAGAGCCGCTCCAAGGAGGGCGCTGCCGAGCTTGAGCTTGCGCAATACCGCTTGGGCGAAAAGGAGCGCGAGCTCGAGAAGCTCCAGGTCATGCTCGAGGAAAAGGGCCTGTTTGTGGGTGATCTGGGCGAGCAGCGCCGTCATATGCAAGACGTGGTCGGCCGCATCAACTCCGACATGCGCCTACTCGAGGAAAAGGGGCACAACATGGTGTCGCGCCTGTCCGACATGCGCGGCCAGATCTCGAGCTCCGAGCATCAGCGTCGTCGCGTGGTTGAGGAGCTCGAGGATGCGCGTGCCCAGCTTGAGGAAGTGACCGGTGCGCACATGCAGGCCCAGGACGACGTTGACGCCGCCGGTCCTGCCGCCGCCCAGCTCCACGAGCGTCGCGTGGCGCTCGACAATCAGATTTCGCAGCTCACGCGCGAGCAGCGCGATGTGCAGCGTGTGGCCGATAACGCCGCGCTCGAGCTCGCCAAGGTGAAGGACTCGCTGAGCAACGCCGAGGTCGAGGACAACATGTACGCCTCGCGCCTGGAGCAGATCGACGAGCAGCTCGAGGAGGTCACGGCCTCGCTCGAGAGCCGTCGCGACCGCGCTGAGGAACTTGACGGTGCGCTCGATCGGGCTCGCCAGGCCCAGATTGATGCTCGCGAGGCCACCGAGGTCGCCCGTGCGGCGTTGAAGGACTTGCGTAATCGTGAGAGTGAGGCGCGCAACAAACTTTCCGAGGTGCGCTCGGAGCTTGCCAGCCAAAAGAAGCTCGATGCCCGCATGGCCGACAGCTCGCCGCTGGTGAGCCGTCTGATGGGCGCGATGGGCGATGATGTCTCGGGTCGTCTGGGCGACGTGCTCGAGGCTCCTCGTGAGCTCGAGGGCCTGGTTGAGCAGCTGCTTGCTGGCGATATCGATGCCTTGCTGTTTGATGACGCCGCTACGCTTGAGCGCGCCGGTCGTGCGGCTCTGGACCAAAAGAAGGCCTCGGGCGAGGCGCTGCTGGTGGGTCGCGGCGTGAGCGGCTCTGCTGCTGCCAAGGGCGCTGCCGGTTCTCGTTTGGTCGACCGTCTGTCCGTGCGTTCCGGGTATGGCCCGGTTGTCGAGGCCCTGCTCGGCGGCTACTACGTGGTCGATGACTTGGCTGCCGCGCTGGCGGCACCAGTCGTTGACGGTGTGACCTATGTGACGCCCGATGGCGCCCGCGTGAGCTGTGGCGGCCTGGTGCGCGTGGGACTCGATGCCGGCGAGGCTTCGGGTGCTCTGGAGCGCAAGCGTCGCATTCGCGAGCTGGAGGGCCTTGAGCCCGATTTGGCTGCTGTGTTTGAGCATGTGTCGGATCAGGTCGTCGAGGCCAATGCGGCCGTCGAGGAGGCGCGTGCCGCCGAGGGCGATGCCGCCGGCGAGATCGCCCGTCTTGAGGGCGAGCGCCGCTCGCTGCTTTCCGAGATCGGCCGCCTGGAGCAAAGCGCCAACAACGCCGAGGTCGAGCGCGTGCGCATCTCCAAGCGCCGCGAGCAGGCCGCCGAGGCCGTTCGCGCTGCGCGCCCGCGCGTTGACGAGCTCACCCGTTCGCGTGACGAGGCCCGCGCGCAGGCAAGCGACCTGGGTCTCCAGATTGCCGAAGCCAACGACGAGCTCGATCGCGTGCGTCGTGACGATTCAGAGGCAGCCGGCAAGCTCGCCGATGCCAAGGTCCGCCTGGCTCAGACGAGCGAGCGTCTGCGTTCGCTGAAGGGCCGTGT
>USHS01000101.1 GCA_900554585.1 uncultured Collinsella sp. | reverse complement strand
GGCCGCGGCGGCCCGCGCTGCATGAGCATGCCCTTCTGGCGCGAGGACCTCTAAGGTTTTCAAAGATCCGTACGGGTCTTAATACAAACATCTAGCTGCCATTAGATGTCTCCCAATGGGGCGGTGCGGGTTTTTCGCACCGCCCCATTCTTGTCTAATAAGCTAAATTAGCATCAGATAAGGTGTCCATTATGTCTAGAGGCGGTCACGTTGATACCCCAACGGTGTCGGCTTCTTTGCCTTTTGGGCATCATCTCGATTCCCATGACCTTTGCCGGCATCATCCTCGTGTTCTAGTGATTGGAGCTTAGTCATGGATATCAAGACAATTGGCGTTGAGAAATGGCTCAACCTTTGGGAGAAGAGCGCTACGTGGGACATTGCCCAGTCGACGGTCTCATCGCTGACCATGGGCGAGCTTCGAGCGCTTGACGAGCAGGACGGCGCCACGTTCTACGAGCGCCTGGATCGCGAGAAGATGAATTACGGCTGGATCGAGGGCTCGCCCGACTTTAAGACCGAGGTCGCCAAGCTGTATCGTCGCGAGGTCAATCCCGATCACATTCTGCAGACCAATGGGTGCACGGGTGCCAACCTCAACGCCGTCATGGCCGTTGTCGAGCCCGGCGATCATGTGATTGCCGAGTGGCCTACCTATGCGCCGCTCTATGAGATTCCGCGTACGCTCGGTGCCGAGGTCGAGTATTGGGAGCTTCGCGAGGAGCTCGGATGGAAACCCGATATCGAACAGCTCAAGCGCCTCGTTCGCCCCAACACCAAGCTTATCTGCATCAACAACGCATCGAACCCCATCGGTACGGTGCTAAATGCCGATATGCTCGGGCAGATTGCCGAGATTGCCCGCTCGGTGGGCGCCTACGTGCTGTGCGACGAGGTGTATCTGCCGCTCGAGAACACCGAGTCCTTTATGTCGATGGCAGACGTGTACGAGAGGGCCATTGTCACCAACTCGGTGTCCAAGACCTATTCGACGCCCGCGGCCCGCGTGGGCTGGGTCGTGGCCGACGAAGAGGTGTCCAACCGCATCCGCACCTACCGCGACTACACCATGATCTGCGGTGGCGTGTTTAACGATGCTTTGGCGACCTACGTGCTCGAGCACAAGGACAAGATTCTCGAGCGCAACCGCAAGATCGTGTTTGGTAACCGCGATATCGCACAAGCTTGGATCGACACGCAACATCGCGTTTCCTGGACGGCCCCACAGGGCGTGTCAACCTCGTTTATCCAGCTGGATATTCCCGAGGATGACGAGGAGTTCTGCAAGCGCCTGCTGTCAGAGAGGGGAGTGCTGTTGGTCCCCGGTAGCCGTTTTGAGCTTCCCTGCGGAGCGCGCCTGGGCTACTGCGCGAGCGAAGATGTTCTTCGCGAGGGCTTGAGGCTTCTGGGCGAGGCACTGGCCGAGCTCGATCGCTAGTCCCTTGAGGTTCTCGAAGGCCTAAACCTTGCTGGACCCTAGGTGTACCGAATGCAGACCCGCTCCCTTTTGGGGAACGGGTCTGTTTGTCTTTGCTGCCGAAAAAGTCAAGTTGTTACAAATGGAGACGCAAGATCGATCGGGTATTCGATGGGCCTTATACTGAGCTTCCGGTGAACGGTATCCAACGTCTGGTAAACGGTAATCTGTTTGTCAAAAATGAATAGGACGCACTTTTTTCTGAATAAAAATCAAAATGGTTGAGACACAGCGAGAATTGCGAATTCTATTCATATCGTTGCGTGAAATATGCAATTTGAGGGTGGTTTAACAAAGATTAGTTTCAATTGATTTATCGGTTAAAAAAGCGTTTAAGCACGTAAATAAACTTTATTAAATCAAAGTGTGCCATGCGTGAAGTATATGTGTATGCCGTTCACCCCTCATATAAAACCGTTCGGGGGCAAGGTGGAAGTATGGACTGATTTTGGATATAAATATGTCGTCAGCAATAACGCCTCACACGGAGGGGCGCTAACGAATCGGCCAGTAAGGCCCGAAAGAAAGGTAGGAGGCCATGACGAAAGGTCTGCACGTGCCTTCCGAGATCGGCAAGCTCAGGAAGGTCTGCCTGCACCGTCCCGGCGACGAGCTCCTCAACCTGCCGCCCGACGAGCTCGAGCGACTCCTGTTCGACGACGTCCCGTTCCTGGAGGTCGCACAGCAGGAGCACGACACCTTCGCCCAGATCCTGAGGGACCAGGGCGTCGAGGTGCTCTACCTCGAGAACCTCGTCGCCGAGGTGTTCGACCAGGTCCCCGGCGCCCGCGCCGAGTTCACCGACCAGTACATCGCCGAGGCCGGCATCCGCGGCCAGCACATGCCGCAGATCGTCCGCGAGAAGCTGGACTCCATCGAGGACAACCTCGAGTTCGTCAAGAAGACCATGGCCGGCATGACCAAGGCCGAGATCGACATGCCCCTCACGGCGTCCACGACCCTCGACTCCCTGGTCAACTCCGAGTCCGAGTCCGACCTGATCATCGACCCGATGCCCAACCTCTACTTCACCCGCGACCCGTTCGCGGTCGTCGGCGAGGGCGTCAACCTCAACCGCATGTACTCGGTCACCCGCAACCGCGAGACCCTGTACGGCAAGTACATCTTCAAGTACCACCCCGACTACAAGGACGTCTCCCTGTACTTCCGCCGCGACTGCCAGTTCCACACCGAGGGCGGCGACGTGCTGAACATCAACGAGAAGACCCTCGCCGTCGGCATCTCCCAGCGCACCCAGGCCGCCGCTATCGACATCATGGCCCAGAACATCTTCTGGAACTCCGACTCCAAGGTCGAGCGCATCCTTGCCTTCGACATCCCGGTCTCGCGCGCCTTCATGCACCTCGACACGGTCTTCACCCAGATCGACGTCGATAAGTTCACGATCCACCCCGCCATCATGGGCACCCTGCGCGTCTACGAGCTGACCGCCGGCAAGAACCCGGGCGACGTGAACATCCGCCTGATCGAGGACACCCTCGAGCACGTCCTGGAGGACGCCACCGGCGTCGACCAGGTCAAGCTGATCCCCTGCGGCGGCGGCGACCCGATCGCGGCCTCCCGCGAGCAGTGGAACGACGGCTCCAACACCCTGTGCGTCGAGCCCGGCAAGATCTGCGTCTACGCCCGCAACACCGTCACCAACGACGTGCTGTACAAGGAGGGCCTGGACCTTCTCGTCGTGCCCTCCGCCGAGCTCTCCCGCGGCCGCGGCGGCCCGCGCTGCATGAGCATGCCCTTCTGGCGCGAGGACCTCTAAGTCTTTCCGTTTCCGGTGCGGTCCCCCTACAACCGCACCGGTTTCGCCCGTCAAACGGGCAACACTAATTACTTACGTAATTCATTTCTTCGAAAGGAAACGAACCATGGGTGTTAACCTCTCCGGCCGTAGCTTCCTCAAGCTCCTCGACCTCACCACCGAGGAGATCGAGTACCTGCTCAAGCTCTCCAAGAACTTCAAGGACATGAAGCGCGCTGGCGTTCCGCACCGCTATCTCGAGGGCAAGAACATCGTTCTGCTCTTCCAGAAGACCTCCACTCGTACCCGCTGCGCCTTCGAGGTCGGCGGCATGGATCTGGGCATGGGTGTCACCTACCTCGATCCGGGTTCGTCGCAGATGGGCAAGAAGGAGTCCATCGAGGACACCGCCCGCGTTCTCGGCCGCATGTATGACGGCATCGAGTTCCGTGGCTTTGCCCAGGACGATGTCGAGGAGCTCGCTGCTAAGTCCGGCGTGCCCGTGTGGAACGGCCTGACCACTGAGTGGCATCCCACCCAGATGCTCGCCGACATCCTGACCGTCCAGGAGAACTTCAACTACGACATCAAGGGCAAGACCCTCGTCTTCATGGGCGACTGCAAGAACAACGTTGCTCGCTCCCTCATGGTTGTCTGCTCCAAGCTTGGCATGAACTTCGTGGCCTGCGGCCCCGAGGAGTGCATGCCCGCTGACGACGTCATCGAGGCCTGCAAGCCCATCGCCGAGGCCAACGGCTGCACCATCAAGCTGACCACCGACGTCAAGGACGGCGTCACCGGTGCCGACGTTATCTACACCGACGTGTGGGTCTCCATGGGCGAGCCTGACGAGGTCTGGGCCGAGCGCATCGCTCAGCTCACCCCGTATCGTGTCACCTCCGAGGTCATGGCTATGGCCAACCCGGGTGCCATCTTCCTGCACTGCCTGCCCAGCTTCCACGACACCAACACCACGATTGGCGCCGAGAAGTGCGAGCAGTTCGGCATCACCGAGCAGGAGGTCACCGACGAGGTCTTCGAGAGCCCCGCTTCCAAGGTCTTCGACGAGGCCGAGAACCGCATGCACACCATTAAGGCTGTCATGTACGCCACGCTCAAGTAAGAGCATCTAGCATCCCGCTCGGGGTGTATTACAGCACACCCCGAGCGGTTTTATCTGGTAAAAATCTCGCATCAAGCGGCAGGCACGGCACGGAAGAGCCACTTCGGGCGAGATCAGTAAATGATTTATGAAGGGGGGATGAGAACTATGACTGAGACCGCTAAGAAAAAGCGCGGTATGCCTTCATCGTTCACCATTCTTCTTGCTCTGCTGGCAATTGTTGCAGTGATTACCGTTATCGTCTCCGGCACGTCCGGCGGCGAGGTTACTGCCGCCCGTCTGAGCGATTTCTGCACAGCCCCGATTCTGGGCTTCGCTGACGCTCTGCCCGTCTGCCTCTTCGTTATGATCCTCGGCGGCTTCCTCGGTATGATGACCGAGACCGGCGCCCTGGACAACGGCATCGCCGTCCTGGTGCAGAAGCTTAAGGGTAACGAGATCATGCTCATTCCCGTGCTGATGCTCATCTTCTCCCTCGGTGGTACCACCTATGGTATGTGCGAGGAGACCGTTCCCTTCTACGCCCTGCTTGCCGCTACCATGATGGCCGCTGGCTTCGACCCGATGGTCGGTGCCGCCACCGTCCTGCTCGGCGCTGGCTGCGGCTGCCTGGGCTCCACGGTTAACCCGTTCGCCGTCGGCGCTGCCGTCGACGCTCTGACCGGCGTTGGCATTGAGGTCAACCAGTCCATCATCATCGGCCTCGGTGCCGTCCTGTGGATTGTGACCACTGCCATGTCCATCTTCTTCGTCATGAGCTATGCCAAGAAGGTCAAGGCTGACAAGGGTTCCACCATCCTGTCGATGCAGGAGCTCAAGGACGCCGAAGAGGCTCACGGCAAGGCTGCTTCCGAGGTTCACAATGAGGTCAAGCTCACCGGTCGTCAGAAGGGTGTTCTGATCGCCTTTGCCTTCACCTTCGTCGTCATGATCGTCGGCTTCATTCCGCTGGCCGACCTCAACGAGGGCGTCGCTAACTTCTTCGACGCTGGCGCTGTCTACGACGCCGACGGTAACGCCGTCGTCCAGGGCTGGTCTGCCCTGATCACCGGCCTGCCCATTGGTCAGTGGTACTTCGACGAGGCTTCCACCTGGTTCTTCCTCATGGCCGTCCTGATCGGTATCATCGGTGGCCTGTCCGAGAAGCAGATCGTTAACACCTTCATCACCGGCGCTGCCGACATGATGTCCGTTGTTCTCGTCATCGCCCTCGCCCGTGGTATCTCCGTCCTCATGGCTAACACCGGCCTCGACGTCTACGTCCTCGACGCTGCCGCCAATGCTCTGGCTGGCCTGTCCGGCGTGATCTTCGCTCCCATGAGCCTGTCTCTTATAC
>USHS01000100.1 GCA_900554585.1 uncultured Collinsella sp. | reverse complement strand
GAACGGTACTAACGATGCCGCTGTCAACGCCGCTGCCGGCGAGGTTACCATCAACGTCGGCAACACCAAGTCCGTTGGCCTCCCGCTGACCGGTCTTAACGGTGTGACCTTCACTTGGATCGCTGGTGGCGCGGTGCTGTGCATCGGCGTGGCGCACCTCATTCGCAGCCGTAAGCAGGCTGAGGAGTCCGAGCAGGAGTAACGCTCACTCACCCATCCCTTTGGCAGGTGGGATGTGATGGCCATGAGGCTTGCGGACACTTTTCTCGTCCATCGACGTTCTTGCTTTGCCATTCTCTTTTCGGGGCAGACTCCGCACTGGAGTCTGCCCCGTTTTTTCGGGATAACGCAGCCAGGCTCCATTACCCGATAGATCAAGCGTATGAATATCGAACAGATGTTTGCAATTATTGCGTTTGCCAGCTGTGGGTGCATACGCTCGCAGTAAAATGGCCTTGCGACGCATCCCGTGCGCGGGCGGCCGACGACTCGATCGGAGGTCCCCAAATGCTGAAATTCCTTAACGCGCTCGCCGCTCTCGCGACGGTGGGCACGTTCGTCATCGCGTTTCTTGACTCGTATGAGGTTCGGTTTAAGGTCCGTAGGCGCACGCGCGGTGCGGACGGTAGAAGGCATTTGCGCCGCAACAAGCGCAAATAAGAATGCCCGGGGGTCGGATCCCGGGCATTTAACAAAACCAGAAAACTAGGCCGCCCGCGCTTCCAAACATTTACGCGGGGTGCGTTGTTTTCCATTGATATTGTATCCCGAATCACCCCGCCGATCCGGGACATTTTGAAAACTCAAATGCGGGCCCATACTCGCGCTGCGCAATGCTGCCAGGCTGCGTTGTCTGGCGCGGAAGCTCGCTAATCGGCTATTATTTGTTTAGACAACTTGAGTTGTAGAGGAGTGACCGGCGATGGTGCAGGGCGCCAAACATATGAAGAGCAATAACGCCGCGGACAACGGCGGCTCAAGCCCTCAGCCCAAACCTCAACCAAAGCCCAAGCCCAAGCGCCGCCGCAAGCGGCTGCCGCGCTGGGCCGACCGGCTCATCACCATCGTCATCATCCTTATTGGCGTGGGCCTTATGACCTGGCCGTGGATCTTGGACCGGCTCGAGGCCTCGGGCGTGTTCAATCAGATCAGCACGGTGTCCAGCACCGTGGACGCGCTGCCTGCCGAGGAGCGCGAGCGCATCCTGCTCCAGGCACGCTCCTTTAACGAGCAGCTGGCGGGCGAGGCCACCGAGCTCCCCGCCGACCAGATCGAGCCCTACGCCCAGCAGCTCATCTTTGACCGCGACCCCATGATGAGCTGGGTCGAGATCCCCTCCATCGACGTGAGCATGCCCATCTACCACGGCACGAGCGAGGAAGTCCTTATGGCGGGCGTCGGCCACTTGGAGGGCACAAGCCTGCCGGTGGGCGGCACCTCGACGCATTGCGTGCTCACCGCGCACTCGGGCATGCGCAACCTGAGCATGTTCGACGACATCCACTCGCTGGAGCCCGGCGACCTGGTGCTGCTGCACACCATGAACAAGACGCTCGCCTATAAGATGGTGGACTCCGAGGTCGTGCTGCCCGAGGAGATGGAGTCACTGACCATCGAGCCCGGCGCCGACAAGGTGACGCTCGTCACCTGCACGCCCTACGGTGTGAACGACCATCGTCTGCTGGTGCATTGCGTGCGCACCAAGTACAACAAGAAGGACGTCGACAAGCAAAAGTCGCTCGCCGGCCGCCACTGGGGCAAGCGCGAGTTCGCCGTGCTTATTGTGGTCGTGGCCATCCTGCTGTTGCTGCTGGACATCGTCATCCACGCGATCCGCAAACGCCGCAAGACCAAGGCCTCGGCATAGGATATTGCCCGACCACCACAATGGGGACAGGCACCTTTGTGGTGGTCGGGGCTTCCAAACCATCACAACATTCAACGAAAATCGCGATTTTGGCGAAAAGTATCGAATGTTGTGACGGTTTTCGTCGTGGGCGGGATGGTTTTCGCCGCAGGTCCGCCGAACCGCGCCTTGCCAACCCGCCGTCCTCGTTACGTTTTCGCTGCATTTGGGTAAAGCACCTGCTCCAAGCGGCGTTGCCTTGTATACTAGAGCGGTTTAACTGTTATGCGGAAGGGAGCGCCTATGGCACTCAGCGAGAAAGACGTGCGCGGCATCGCCGAGTACGCAAAGATCGCACTGACCGATGACGAGCTCGCCCAGATGACGTCCTACATGAACGACGCCGTCCAGATGCTCGAGCCCGTCTTGCAATATGACTTGCCCGACGTGGAGCCCACGTTCCATCCCATCGGAAGCCTGTCCAACGTGATGGGCGATGACCTGCGCGAGCCCGAGCGCGACCTGCCGCTCGACGTTGCGCTCGAAAACGCTGGCAGCGCGCGCGACCGCTACTTCCGCGTGCCGTCCATTTTGGGAGAGGGGGAGAGCGAGTAATGGCGCAGAGCTTCGATTCCCTTACCGCCGCCCAGATCGCCGCGGGCGTTGCCGCCGGCGACTTTACCGCTACCGAAGTGGCCCAGGCTTCTCTTGCCGCCATCGAGGCGCGCGAGGGCGGGGTCCAGGCATTCCTGCAGGTGGCGCCCGAGCTTGCGCTCGAGGCCGCCGCGCGCGTGGATGCCGACCGCGCCGCAGGCAAGCCGCTGCCCCCGCTCGCGGGCGTGCCGCTGGCCATCAAGGACAACATGAACCTCGTGGGCACACGCACCACCTGTGCCTCCCGCATGCTCGGGGACTACCAGAGCGTCTACACCGCCACCTGCGTCCAGCGCATGCTCGATGCCGGCTGCTTGCCTATGGGCAAGGCCAACATGGACGAGTTTGCCTTTGGCAGCTCCACCGAGAGTTCGGCGTTCCACCGCACCAACAACCCCTGGGATACCGAGCGCGTGCCCGGCGGCTCCTCGGGCGGCTCCGCTGCCGCCGTCGCCGCGGGCGAGGTCGCGCTCTCGCTGGGCTCGGACACCGGCGGCTCCATTCGCCAGCCGGCGTCGCTGTGCGGCGTGGTGGGCTTTAAGCCCACGTATGGCGCCGTGAGCCGTTACGGCGTGGTTGCCTTTGGCTCGTCGCTCGACCAGGTGGGCCCCTTTGGCCGCACGGTCGAGGATGTCGCGCTGGCCATGAACGCGCTTACCGGCGCGGGCCACGATCCGTACGACTGCACCAGCCAGGATTGCGCCGTCGACTTTACCGAGCATCT
The DNA here is from genome assembly GCA_900554585.1 of uncultured Collinsella sp. Taxonomy (GTDB): domain Bacteria; phylum Actinomycetota; class Coriobacteriia; order Coriobacteriales; family Coriobacteriaceae; genus Collinsella. Next base: position 2,506 of record USHS01000100.1, on the reverse strand, counting down.
CAACGACAGTATCGAGGGCAAGCGCGTGGGCATCATCCCCGCGTTTATGGAGGCCGAGGGCCTGACGCCCGAGGTCAAGGTTGCTGTTCAACGCGCCGCCCAGGAGCTGCAGAACCAGGGCGCCGAGCTGGTCGAGGTCGACCTGCCGCACCTGGACGCCGCCATCGCCGCCTACTACGTCATCGGCCCGGCCGAGGCGTTCTCCAACCTGGCTCGCTTCGACGGCATTCGCTACGGCTACCAGGAGGAAGGCTGCGCCAACCTGTCCGACCAGAGCTCGCTCTCGCGCGCCCATGGCTTTGGCGCCGAGGCCAAGCGCCGTCAGATGCTCGGCGCCTACCTGCTGAGCTCGGGCGTGTACGACAAGTACTACTACGCTGCACAAAAGGCCCGCACGCTCATCACGCAGGACTACGACGCCGCGTATGCCAAGGTGGACACCATCCTCATGCCCGCCTCGCCGCGCACGGCCTTTAAGTTTGGCGAGATCAGCGACCCCACGCAGATGTACCTTTCCGACCTGTACACCATTTCGCTCAACATCTGCGGCAACGGTGGCATCTCGGTGCCGCTGGGCCTGGGCCAGGACAGCAAGCTGCCCGTTTCTGCCCAGCTGGTGGGTCCTGCGTTTAAGGACCGTCAGCTGCTCACGTTTGCCCGCGCCCTGGAGCGCGGCTTTGCCGATGCCGCCACGGGAGCGCCCGCGCTTTCCGTCGCGCCCGATTTTGCCGGGAAGGGAGGCGAGCTGTAATGAAGGAGCTTTCCGAGGTCCTGCAGGATTGGGAGGCCGTGATCGGCCTGGAGATCCATACCGAGCTCACCGCACTCGATACCAAGATGTTCTGCAACTGCAAGCTCAGCCACGATGACGAGCCCAACGCCAACGTGTGCCCGGTGTGCCTGGGCCTGCCTGGCGCCCTGCCGGTGCCCAACAAGCGCGCCATCGAGAGTATCGTCAAGGCCGGTCTCGCCACCAACTGCGAGATCCAGCGCCACTCGATGTTCTACCGCAAGCACTACTTCTATCCCGACATGGCCAAGAACTTTCAGACCACGCAGGGTCCGGTCGCCTTTGCCATGTACGGTCACCTGGATCTGGACGTGACCGGTCGCGGTGCCGCTGAGCGCCCCGACTGCGCGTTTGGCGAGGCCGAGGCCCAGAGTCTGGCGAGCGCTTCGGCCAACGCCGAAGGCCTGTCCACGTCCATGACGTCGACCATGCGCGAGGGCAATCAGCGTGCCGGCCATCTGGCCAGCTATGACGCGTCCAACCTGCAGATGCCCGAGCGTCGTGAGGACGGTTCCTACACGGTGCCCATCCGCATCCTGCGCATCCACATGGAGGAGGACGCCGCTAAGATGGTCCACGTGGGCGGCGCCGAGGGCCGCATTACCGCCGCGGCCGAGTCGCTCGTCGACTACAACCGCTGCGGCACGCCGCTGATTGAGCTCGTCACCGAGCCCGACCTGCGCACGCCCGAGGAGGCTCGCCTGTTTATGGAGAAGCTCCGTCGCATCTTTGTGACGCTGGGCATTTCGGACTGCTCCATGGAGAAGGGCTCCATGCGCTGCGACGGCAACGTGTCGCTGCGCCGTCGCGGCGAGACCAAGCTGGGCACCAAGACCGAGCTCAAGAACCTCAACTCGTTTAAGAGTCTGCATGATGGCCTTGCCTACGAGATCTGCCGTCAGGCCGAGGTGCTCGAGGAGGGCGGCATCATCTATCAGGAGACCCGCCACTGGGAGCCCAGCCGCAAGCGCACCGTGGTCATGCGCGTTAAGGAGACGGCCGACGACTATTGTCTGTTCCCCGACCCCGACCTGGCGCCGTTCGATCTGGACGATGAGTTTATCGACCGCTGCCGTGGCGAGATCCCCGAGCTGCCCGATGCCAAGCGCGCCCGCTTTGAGGCCGACTTTGGCATTAAGGCGGCCGATGCCGAGCAAATCGCCGGCGACCCCGAGTTTGCCGAGTTTTTTGAGGCCGCCGCTGCCGGTATGGCTGGCAAGGAGGCCCAGACGGTCGCGAACCTGCTGGTGAACGAGATGATCGCCTATCTTAAGAGTGCGGGCGTCTCGCTGACAGAGTCCGGTATCGCGCCGGCTCAAGTGGCGGCTCTTGCCAAGCTGCTGGCGACCGATGCCATCAGCTCCAACCAGGCTCACGAGGTCTTTGAGGCCATGGCTCAGACCGGCGATGACCCCAACAAGATTGTCGACGAGCGTGGTATGCGTCAGGTGAGCGATGCCGGCGCGCTGCAGCCGATCGTGGACGAAGTGCTGGCAAACTGTGCCGATCAGGCGCAGCAGTATCGTGACGGCAACCAGAAGGTCATCGGCTTTTTGGTGGGCCAGTGCATGAAGGCGAGCCGCGGCAAGGGCAACCCGAAGCTCTTCAACGAGTTGCTGAGAACGTCGCTCTCGTAAGCGGGAACCCGGGAGCCCCGGCAGGGCGGGTGCTTCCTCAAAATTTCAAACAGTCCTGCGCAAGACGAAGGCCACATTA
>USHS01000099.1 GCA_900554585.1 uncultured Collinsella sp. | reverse complement strand
GATGCTCAGGAGTCTCGTGGGCTCGGAGATGTGTATAAGCGACAGAGTTGCTTGGCAGAGAGCATTCAAGCGTTGCGTAAGCGCTGGGAAGCGAAACGTCGTTCGGCGTCAACGCCGTTAGTGATTACGGCGCTTGAGGATAATGCCGGCAACGCAAACGGCTGCACCGGCTACGACCAGCCCAACGACAGGCAGAATTGAGAAGGTATCACCCGTCATCGGCATGGTTCCCTTCTTGCCCTTCGTCGTCTTGACGGGCTTCTTATCGCTCGGCTTCGTGGGTTTAACCTCGGGCTCGGGCTTAGGCTCGGGAGCAGCGACCGTGTAGGTAACCGTCGGAACCGGGAACTCGTAATCGACGCCAGACACGTGATTGCCATCAACAGGATGCAGGGTAGCGCTCTCGTTGACCTTGAGGCTATGGGTGCCGGCCTCGGTGGGCTTATTCACCAATACCTCGCTGTACGTAAGGACAACCGGTTTAGCGGGCACCGCGGCCTCGTTGAGAGTGAAGACGAGCTTCTCGTTCTCCCCTGCCGTGTACTTGAGGGTGAAGCGATAGGCGCCGTCCGCACGCTTGCCAAAGCCATAGGTGGTCTCGTCGATCTTCTCGGGCGTAAGGTCCTCGCCCGCAACATTCAGGATGATCTTACTGGCATCGTTCACAAAGTCAAAGTTGTTGCCAATAAAGTCCTCGACCGTCGAGCCGACAGCGATCTTGTCCACGAGCTTTGCCTTGATCTCGGCAAAGTCGGTGTCGAGCTGGCCGTTGTTGGATTTCCTGGTGAGGTACTTCAGGAAGTTCGAGCCATCGAAGTCGGCCCAGTTCTTGAAGTAAACGTTCATGTCATAGCCGGCATTGACCATCGATTGGAAGGTGTCATCCGTGCTCCAGAACGCGACATCGATGTTGCAGGGAGCGGTCACTTCGACGGGGATGGGGTTCGTGGTGCCGTTATTGCGGGCGTCGTCGGTGTACTCGTAGTCGTACTGGGCCCAGTTCTTCTCGGAGTTATTCTCGTACTGATCGCGATAGTAGGCGAGATACTCACCGAGCTTCTCGGGGTCCTTCATGGCCTCCGAGAAAATGAAGTTGGTGGAGCCGTCGGAGAACTTCTTCCAGTCGTTTTTGAAATTGTACTGGCGCGACTGGTACTCCCAGATACCGCCCATATGGTTCGATCCATTGGGGTATGCAACGCCGGTCTCTGGATTCGTCTGCTCTTTTGGATTGCCAAACGACCTCGTATACGGTTTGGTGTAATCGCCATTCTTGCAGTAAAGGTAGGTTGCACCGTCGCTAATCAGGATGACGTGCTTGTTCTCGGCCTTAACGGCAGTATCCGCGTCAAGGATGCTCTTTGCGGCAAGAAGGCCGGCGTCCATGTTGGTGCCGTGTTCCACACTCGAGTTCATCGCGTTCAGGATGTCATCATAGCCCGTGACGACATCCGTCAGCGGCTGCTGGATGTTACCGACCCTGTTGAAGAGGACTACGCCGACCTTGATGTCCAGACCATCATCCTTGGCTTTCTGGCTAATTTGCTCCAAGAATTCTTTGGCTTGGTTGTAAATGTCCTTCTGCGCGGAAGCGCCCGACTTATCGAGCACAAACACAACGTCGGACGGCTCGGCCTCGCGCTTGCCCGGGAACGAAAGCGTGACCTTCGTCTCCAGATTCTCGTCAAGCTCGGTCGCCGTCTTCTGGTTCTGCTCTAACGTGGACGATTGCCCGGAGCCCCCCCCCACGGCATCGTCTGCGAATGACATGGTCGCCGGGGTGGCCATGCCTAACGTCAGCGCCAACACCGCGCCAACCGTAACCGCGCGCTTAAGCGCACTTCCCAATCTGCGCATCCTAGCTCCTCTCATGTAATTCCCGTTTGCAGACGGGTGGATACGACACTAGTGATACGGCAATAGTATAGACCGTAAAATGCCAACGAAATTAACATATATTTACAAATAACGAGCTGGACAGGCAAATCGGATTGGATATTTATATCTATATGCGACCAAGATCGTATGCTCGGGCAGCCCCCTCGCCTGCGCACACCAGATTGGCTACAGCCTCCTGCATGCCAAGCGCTTCCTCAAGGCTCATGGGCTTGCGGCAGACCGGCAGAACCAGATCGACACCCTGCCCATACACCGCATCCAGGTTGTCGGCACGACCGCCCACGACGGCGACCACCGGCTTGCCATATCGCTTCGCACGACGGGCCACGCCCACCGGCGCCTTACCGGCGGCGGATTGCTCGTCCATATTGCCCTCGCCCGTTATGACCAGGTCGGCATCGCGAACGCGCTCGTCAAACCCAATCAGATCAAGCACCGTCTCCACGCCCGAGCGTAGCTCCGCACCGAGCGCTAGCAGCGCGGCGCCCAGACCGCCGGCGGCACCGGCACCGGGCACACCGAGCACCGATCCAAATGTCCGTGCACCCTCGGGCATGCGCAACAACCCCTGAGCCCGCGCCCTGGCAATCGCTGCATCGAGCAGGCGGCCGTAGCCGACCATCCAGCTGTCGTACTTGCCCAAGGCCTCGGCATCCCCCGTCGGCAGACCCTTCTGTCCACCGAACACTGTCAGCGCACCGCGGCGCCCCACGAGCGGGTTCTCGACATCGGAAAGCACGACGACGCGCGCGCCATTCAGCGCCCGAAGTACCGGTGCCAAATCGATACTCACCACGTGTTCGAGACCCGCAAGACCAGGAGCGATATCGCAGCCTTGATCATCGACCACACGCGCGCCCAGCGCCTGCAACATGCCGGCGCCAACGTCGTTGGTGGCACTGCCGCCCAAGCCAATATAGATAGTCTTTGCCCCCGCACGGACCGCGCGAAGCATGAGCTCGCCCACGCCATAGGTCGAAGCCGCAAGCGCGGCCGATTCCGTGCAAGGCGAGCACCCGATGCCCGCCGCCTCGGCCATCTCAATTACAGCCGACTCGCGCTCGCCGTCCACCAGCATCGGGGCAGACACGCGTTCGCCCAAGGGACCTGCAACCTCGCAGGTTGAGAGCTCGCCACCGCATGCGGCGATGGCGTCGAGCGTTCCCTCGCCACCATCTGCCAGCGGCAATGCTGCCACCTGGGCATCGGGCCACACGCGGCGCACACCTTCGGCAACCGCCGACTCCGCCTGTGCACTCGAAACGCTGCCCTTAAAGGAGTCGATCGCCAACAGCACACGGCGGGGCCGGCGACACGCGACACCAAAATCGACCGCCTCAACGGCAATATCTTCGGCACACGAGAGCGCCTCGGCATGAGCGGCATGCGCCTCAAGATCGGCCCCACAGCCGCAGACAGCACCATCGGTGTCACGCAGCCCACTAAAATAGCCGCTCAACACCTCACGACACTCATCCGCCAGTACGCCGGCACCTACGTTAAACCGATGATTCAGACGCGAATCGGCATTCAGGTCATACAGCGATCCCAGCGCGCCCGCCTTGGCATCAGCCGCGCCATACACGCAGCGCCCCACGCGCGCGTTGACCATAAGCCCCGCACACATGCAGCAAGGTTCGAGCGTTACATAGACCGTGCAATCGGAAAGGCGCCAGCGACCGAGCGACCGAGCGGCAGCGCACAGGGCCGCGAACTCTGCATGCGCCGAAGGATCCTGATCGAGTTCGCGGCGATTATGCGCCCTCGCGACAATCTCGCCGTCGCGCACCACTACAGCTCCGATGGGCACCTCGCCCACTTCCGCGGCGGCATGCGCCTCGGCCAGTGCCTCGCGCATGAACTTCTCGTCGATTTCGGTGATCGTCATCGTTCGCCTTCCCTGTTGCAAATTCAAAACGATGCTATCATTACGACTCACGGAGAGATGGCAGAGCGGTTGAATGCGGCGGTCTTGAAAACCGTTGAGCGCGAAAGCGTTCCGGGGGTTCGAATCCCCCTCTCTCCGCCACTTCTAGTGATGTACCGGCGTCATGGTTCGCTCGAACAGCGCATCGACCACGTCGGCCATCTCGGGTCGACGCTCAAGATCGTGACCCGACTCCCACCATATCGTGAAAAGTCGAATAATGCCACCGTCGATAAACTCCGATGTCGTCTCGAGCGAAACAGGGGCCAGAGCATCCTCGGCAAGCACGTTCATCACACGCTCGCGGATGGAGCGGGCAATGCGGTCGCAAATAACGTTGGTCAACATGCCCGACATGCTGCTTGCCAAAATGTTATCCATGAGCTGCTCGTGCGCCAGAATCAAATCCATGGCATCGTCCAAAATCGCGTGTCGAAGCGTGCGCACGTCCTCGGCAGACACTGCGCCGGCCTCATCGGGCTGTTTTTGCGGCAAGCCCGACATGAGCTCATCGATATAAAAGGCGAAGTAATCGTTTTTATCGCGAAAGTGCTTATAGAACGTCGTGCGGCGAATCATGGCCCGGTCGCACAGCATGGCGACCGTCAAATCCTCAAACCGATACTCTTCCAAAAGCTCGGTAAAGGCGTCGAACAGGGCACGATAGGTTTTCTTGATGCGAAGGTCCATCCGTATCGCCATCCTCAAGGCGTAGACAGTATTCCTTAATTTGTCGCATATCTTACACCTGTACCGCCCGTTCGATCTTGGCGCCCCCTCCCCGGTTGAAACATAACGCTTACCGGAAAGTTCGGCACCGTCAAAGGTTGCGGGTATACTGGATACGTTATACCAACAACGGCCGGCGCAAAACGCCGCTGCCATTCGAAACGGAGACATCATGCTTCCCGTCATCATCGGTATCGTTGTTGTCGTTGTGATCGTCTGCGCCATCGCCGGCATCTACAACAACATGGTCACCAAGCGCAATCGCATCGATAATGCTTGGCAGAACATCGACACGCAGCTGCAGCGCCGCAACGACCTGATCCCTAACCTGGTCGAGACCGTCAAGGGCTACGCCAAGCACGAGCAGGACACGCTCGCCGCCGTAGTCAACGCGCGCAACGCCGCCGTGAGCGCCACCACCCCCGAGGCCAAGATGGAAGCCGACAACGTGCTGACCGGCGCGCTGCGCCAGCTCTTTGCCGTGGCCGAGGCCTACCCCGACCTTAAGGCGAACACCAACTTTACGCAGCTCCAGGCATCGCTCGAGGACACCGAGAACAAGGTGAGCTACGCACGCCAGAGCTACAACGATTGCGTGCTCAGCTATAACAACGCCATCCAAACGTTCCCGGCCGTCATCTTTGCCGGCATCTTCCAGTTTAAGGAGCGCCAGGGCTTCGAGGCCGCCGAGGCCGCCCGCCAGGCACCAACCGTCAAGTTCTAACCGGTTGGCAACGTATCCCAATTCGGCTATATGCATAAACCGCCCCGTCGAATGCATACTTCGACGGGGCGGTTTCCTTTGTCGCGAAGGTCCCCCTCAAGGCGCCGTGCATTTTTGGGAGTATTCAGCATGCCAGACAGCTTCGACCGCCACGAAAAATGCCAAAGACCGCGAATATCCCTGCAAATCAAACGCTGTCAGCCCATAACCCCGCCCATCATTCGTAGATAACATCGATAAATCCCGATTTTTTGCCCGAGATCGGTATGCAGGGACCTTCGATTGCTGAATACTCGCAAAAATGCACGTCGCCACCACCCCCACATCGCGCGAAGCAAAACAAAAGCGCGGTCAAAAGGCCGCGCACCATCTTTAATCAGATTAGTTATTGCCCGTAACGGCAGCACCGAGGTAACGCAGGCCCGAGGGCAACCTACCTTTCCGGCGCACTCCGCAGGACGAAAGAACCTCCGCCGCAC
>USHS01000098.1 GCA_900554585.1 uncultured Collinsella sp. | reverse complement strand
GAGCGGCAATCTGCCTTTCAACTTCGGCGGCATGACCAGAAGGTCAATGCCGCCTCGTTTCAAGGCACCTTGCTCGCTCTGACGGGCTTTCGCTGTCGTTGCCAAAACATCGGCGTTGCCGGAGTAGTCATTGGGGATGTTCTTAAATGACTACTTGAGCCCGGGCAGGCGGGTGTAGGGAAACGATCGCTCCAGGAATTCGGAGCAGCGGTCGTAGTCTTTGGCGAAGTAGCTGCTGTAGAGCGAATCGAGCACGTATTGCACGGCGATGTGGCTGGCGAACTGCGTGATGCGATGCGTCATACTCTCGTGGTCACTCACCGTGAGGTAGGCGGCAAAGCCAGGGTGAATGCGAGCGCAATAAGGCGTGCCGATGACGATGACCGGGACATGCCGGCTGCTGAGAATCGGCAAGATGTCCTTGAGGTTGGGGGGCAAGGCCGCTGTAGGAGATGACGATTGCCGCATGGTCGGGACCCGAGGCGAGCGCCGTTCGCACCTGGGCCTCGACACCGTCGTGGCACGTCGCGCTTTTACCGGCGGAGAGCAGGCGGTCGCGGAACATTCCTGCTGGATAGAGGTTGTGCGAGCCCGTGTAGATGTCGACCTGTCGGGCGTTTGCGATGAGCTTGGCGGCGTGGTCAAGCTGCGTGGGGTCGAGTAGTTCCTGCGTTTCGGCCAGCGTGGTCTGGTAGAGCCCTTCCATGCGCTCCATAACCTGCGCAGGGGTGGACGTAGCGTCGAAGGGAAAGTTGATGTCCACGTCTCGCCGGTTTCCCGCCTCGGTTGCCAGGCGGATGAGCTCGACCTTGAGGTCCTTAAAGCCCTCGAGGCCGAGCTTTTTGCAAAAACGGTGCACGCTCGCGACCGAAACGTTGGTGCGTGCGGCAAATTCCTTAATGGAAAGCCCGCGGATGTCCTCGCCCATGGCAAGGGCCGAGATGCCGAGCTGTTGCTCGGTGGGGGTGAGGCCCTGCGCCTCGGTGATCTTGCGTTTGATATCCATCCGAACTCCCACACTCGGCAAACCTGCCAAAAAGGGACAGGTTTATTTTGGTACGTTTCGGTCGGTATCAGGAAGTGTCAGGGGCGGGGCGGCGGCGGTCTGTGGGCGCGAAAAGAAGTGTCGGGTTTGGCGTGCCCGCTTCTGCCCGTCCCGTGCGCAGGCGATACTCAGCTTATCGACCCGCGATGCAAAGGAGATACTCATCCCACGAGCACTACCGGGAAGGGCTTGCGATTCGAGCCCTCACCTTAGCAATTTGATCATTTGGCACTATAATCACCATAGGCATGCGCATAACGTTGCGCTTAATCAAGAGGAGAAAACGTATGGGTCTGTTTGACATGTTTAAGAAGAAGGCTGAGCCCGCGGCAGCTGCTGCTCCGGCCTCCATCTCTGCTTCTGCTGGCGCCGACGTGCTGTGCTCGCCTGTCAAGGGCAAGGTCATCAAGATGGCCGACGTGCCCGACCCCGTCTTTGGTGGCGAGGTTCTGGGCAAGGGCTGCGCTGTGTGGCCCGAGGACGACCTGGTCTACGCTCCCTGCGACGGCAAGGTGACCGTCACCATGGGTCACGCCGTGGGCCTGCAGTCCGATAGCGGCATCGAGGTTCTGGTGCACGTTGGCGTCGATACCGTCAACATGAACGGCGACGGCTTCGAGGGCTTCGTCAAGGCCGACGACGTTGTCAAAGCTGGTCAGCCCATACTCAAGATCGACCGCGCCAAGATCGCTGCCGCCGGTTACAAGGACTGCGTCGTCGTGGCCGTGTCCAACACCGCCGAGTTTGCCGACGTCGCCCTCGCCGTCGAGGCCGAGTCTGCCGTCGCCGCCGGTGACGCCATCGTTAAGGTCGTCCGCAAGTAGTCTGCGGCATCCAGAAGATGCGCAAGGGTGGTCGGGTTGTCCGGCCACCCTTTTTTAATAGGCTAAACAGGTGCATTTTATTGCAGGGGGCTTGTTTTACGGGCCATTCGCTCGTCAAATTGAGCCGCCTGCGCTTTTGCGACGCAGGGGGTTGGGCCGGGCCGCTAATATGGACTTGCTGTTACGACGTGCGCTGCGCAGGGAACGCGGCGCCGCTTGTTTGGAGGAATGTCATGAAAAAGAAGCTGCTGCTTGCGCCCCTGATGGCTGCCCTGGTCGCGTGCGTGGTTTTGCTTTCCGGCTGCGGAGGGCCTTCGGTGGAAGAGCTCATCACCAACGACCTTACGAGCCAGTTTGACGAGATCAAGAACGGCGGCGATGATTTCCTCTCCGGTCTGGAAGAGGCTTCGGGCGACGAGTTTGAGCAACTGGGCATCGATCCCAAGGAGTACGCCAAGAGCTATCTCGAGGGCTTTGATTACAAGATCGGCGATGTGACGGTCGACGAGGATAAGGGTACCGCGACCGCCGAGGTTACCATCACCTGCAAGTCCATGAATAAGATCGTCGAAGATTTCGCCACCCAGTATCAGGAGAAGGTCGCAGCGCTCGACGAGCTGCCGTCCGAGGACGACCTGTACAAGATGGCCGGCCAGGTGATGGTCGACGTGACCAAGGCCGCTAAGACCAAGGACACCAAGGTCACCTTTAAGTATTCCGCCAACGAGGATAACGAGTGGTCTGCCGACGATTCCGCAACCACCGAGATGATGAATGCGATGATGAGCTAGTTCGTTACGGCGTTTTACCAAACGCCGTAACTGCTCGACGCTGCAAACCCGCCAGAGCGGCAATCTGCCTTTCAATCGTCGGGCATGACCAGAAGGTCAATGCCCTCCTCTTTCAAGGCACCTTGCTCACTCTGGCGGGCTCTCGCTGACTTTCATTCGACCTGCAGTGTCTCGGCGGGCTCTCGCTGACTTTTATTCGACCTGCGGGGTCTTCAAATTGCTAGAGCGTTGCTAAGTAATTCTTTGCGTCTTCTACACTCATTGCTGCGACGGGTGCGTGTGAGCAGAGCTTGACATCGTTGGTGACCAGAAGGTCTGCCTTTGCGCGCATCGCTGCCGCGATGATTAAATCGTCTTCGTAATCGCTATGGAGCTTACGCTGCTTACTCGCCATCCATATGTCACTCAGGTCGCAGGGCACGGGCGTAGCAAGTTGCGACAACACATCAAGACAATCCCATGCGAGTGATGTCGCCGCCGAAGCGGCATCTTGAGACAGCGAACCGTGTTCTCGCCGATACCACGCCTTATGTTCGCTCGAAATCAAATAGAACAGATCTTTGGACGATGTCGCCGCATACAGCAAATCAACCTGAGCCGCACATGCATCACGTAGAAACTCAATCGCCGCCGAACGACCGCGTCGCTGGGGAATGAAATAATCGAGCCACACGTTGGTGTCAACCAAGATGCGCTTTGGATTCTCACTCACAGAGCCAGCTCATCTCCTCGCCATAGCGATCCGCATATGCATTCCGTTTGAGCTCTTCGTCGTCCGATGGCTGAGCCCTGACCATATCGATTCCCGACTCACGGCAAGCGGCAGCGAACAGCTTCGACCCCTGATCCATGAGCTCGAGTTTACGTTTGGCGGCCTTTTCGCGCTCGCGCTGTTCCGCCCGGGCACGACTGGGCAGCAGGATATCCTCGAGCGCACCGGGGCGATCGGCCAGCGACGCTGCAAGCTGCCAGAGCGCTCGCACCGCTTGGCTCGGCGTCATACCGGCCCTGGAGAGAGCAGCGTCGCCGCTCCTTTTAAGATCGGCATCGAGACGTACGTTGATCTGAGCGGCTGTTGTGGTCATGACCCCTCCTTAATACTTCAGAATTATCATAAGACACTATGGTAGATACGTAAAGCATGTATAGCAATAAATTAGTATTAGCCGTGCTCCGTGCACAAAAAGCCGCCGAGGCACATTGCACCTCGGCGGCTACGCATCACCAATCTAGTTCGGTTTCATCCTTTGCATTTGCCCAGATAAAACCTGCCAAAATTAACATCCTTTTTGGCAGGTTTTAGAGTTCCACGCTTTCGGAGCCATTGATGGTTAGGTTTCGCTCGTAGAAAGCGGTGAGGGCGCGGATGGCGTGCATCACGTCGCGTACGCCGCCGGTCTCGTAGCTTGAGTGCATGGCCAGCTGCGGTAGGCCCACGTCCACGGCATGCATGCTCGCCTGCATATTGGACAGATTGCCGAGCGTGGAGCCGCCGGCCATATCGCTCTTGTTGGCGAAGGCCTGCGTGGGCACATCGGCGTCATCGCAGATAGCCTGGAACACCGCGCGGCTAAAGGCATCGGTGCAATAGTGCTGGTTGGCGGCTTCCTTGATGACAATACCGCCGTTAAGCACCACTTGGTTGCGGGCATCGCACTTCTCGGCGTGGTTGGGGTGCACGGCATGCGCGTTGTCGCAGCTCACAAGCATCGAGGCGGCAAGGGCGCGATGGTACGACTCGTCGTCAAAGCCCAACGATCCGTTGATGCGGCGCAACGCGTCCGCCAAGAACGTCGACATGGCGCCCTGCTTGGTCTCGGAGTCAACCTCCTCGTTATCAAAGCAGCAGAAGACCGAGACGTCATGCGCGTTCTCGGCACCCAAAAATGCCTGTAGCGAGGTATAGGCGCAAGCCAGGTCGTCAAGCTTGGGCGTCGAGATAAACTCGTCGGCCCAGCCCCAAATGCGCGCATCCTGACGATTGACCAGGAACAGATCGCGACCTAGGATCTGCTCGGGTTCAACGTCCAGTTCGTCAGCGATCAGTGCGTCAAAATCTCCCTGTTTAAGCTCGCCGGCGCTGATGAGCGGGCACAGGTCGACGGCTCGGTTGGGAGCAAAGCCCTCGTTAACGCCGCGGTTCATGTGGATGGCAAGGCTCGGGATAATAGCGACCTCGCGCTCGGTGGCAAGCAGGCGGCTCTCAATACGGTCGCCCTCGCGCACCAGCACACGTCCGGCCAGCGCCAGCGGGCGGTCGAACCAGGTGTAGTCGATCATGCCGCCGTAGGCCTCGGTGTTCAGGCGCAGCGTCTCGCCTGCGCCATCGAGCTCGGGCACGGCCTTGACCTTAAACGTCGGCGAATCGCTGTGCGACGCCGTGAGCTGAAAATGATAGTCACCGGCGACGCCGTCCTCGCCCCACGTCGCGGCCAGGTCCTCGCCCACCTTAAAGGCAACAACGCTCGAGGTGTTGCGCTGCGTGTAATAACGCCCGCCCGGCTCGATGTCCCACGCCGCATTCTCGGGCAGGTAGGTAAAGCCCGCCTCGTCGAGCTCGGCCATAATGGTCGCCGCCGTATGGAACATACTGGGGCATGCCTCGATAAAGTCGATAAGGTCGTTGGCGGCCTCGATATCATCGGCCGTCACATGCGCGCGCTCGGGCGTTTCCTGATCCGTCATACTCTCCCCTTTCGCTGGGTTGATGGTCCCCTCCAGCATACCCCGCCACGCCAGCGCCGCACTCTTCATTCCGTGCTTAATTCCGCGCCACTCACCAAGTTGAGCCATCATGCCCGCGCTCCTTTTGCGACAATTGCGCTAACAGGACGAGAGGAGCCGTCATGAAGCCACGTAACATTGCCATCACCTGCGGTGTCGCGGGAGTCGCCGTCGGCCTTGCCGCTGCCACCGGTATCGTTTATCACAAGCAAATCAAGTCCGCCGCGTCGCTCAAACGCTTGACCGGCTACGCGGATGGCTATGACCTGTACGCAATCGACATCGCCTACGACTACGATCTCGATCGCATCATCGCCGCTGGCGTGCGCGACGACCAGGCCTACATCGATGCCGTGGTGGCGCAGGTGCTGCCCGGTGTGC
>USHS01000097.1 GCA_900554585.1 uncultured Collinsella sp. | reverse complement strand
GGTGGACGGCACCGAGCCGTCATCGAGAATGTGGAAGGGGGAGGCCTCGCGGCCTCCCCCTTTTTTGCGTTAAAAAGGGGCCATCACTCCATTGTCGCTGTGTTTTTGACCCTCGTTTGTCGCATCTTCTGCGAACGGGCTACAATATCTTAGTCTGTGCAGCATGGAGGTGATTATGGCCGAAGCCGGAATCGGCGTTGATATCGTCGAGATTTCCCGAATGAAATCAATCCTTGAGAAGACGCCTGCGTTTGCCCGGCGTGTGTTTACCGATGAAGAGCGTGCGTATTGCGATGCCTCGTCTCGTCCTGCCGCGCATTATGCCAGTCGCTTTGCTTCTCGCGAGGCGGTGCTTAAGGCGCTTGGTACGGGTTTTAGCCAGGGCGTTGGCCGTAAAGACGTTTCCGTAACGCGCGATAAGCTCGGCAAGCCAAAAGCGCTGCTTTCGGGCCGTGCTCTTGAAATCGCCCGGGAATTGGGTGTTGTCGAGGTCGCTCTTGCTATTACTCTGACGGGTGACCTGGCTGTCGCTAATGCCATTGCGATCACCGAGGATGCTCGACCTAAACCCAAGGAAGAAAAGGTGAGCACGAAGGAGCGCGTTGCTCAGACATTTAAAGAGGCTCGTTCTGTCTTAGACGAGCTCGAACAGCTGCAACAATCTGCTTTGTCGGAACATCTGGATGATGATCCGCAAGATGCGCTAGGAGCATAGATGAAACCGGTTTTGAGTACCGAGGAAGTCGTTCGCCTCGAAGATATTATCGAGCGTGAGGGTACCTCGAAGGCCGAACTCATGGAGTTGGCGGGCGAATTTGCTGCCAACGAGATTTTAAAGCTCAACCCCGATCGCGTTCTTGTATTGGTCGGTTTTGGCAACAATGGCGGAGATGGCTGGGTTGCCGCTGACATTCTGACGCATAAGGGCGTTGATGTAGATATCGTCTCTCCGGTTGAGCCGGATGAGATCCCTGCCGCTCTCGCTCGTCATGTCGCCCGTCGCACTGCTGGTCGCGACGTGCACGTGTGTGTCGGCCCCTCTCGCGATGAGCTTGAGGTGCTGATCGATAAGGCTGATGTTGTAGTCGATGCCATTTTTGGTACTGGTTTTCACGGTGATCTTCGTGCGCCGTTTTCAATCTGGATTCCTACGGTCAATGAAAATGCCGACCGCGTTGTCTCCATCGATGTTCCCTCGGGCCTGAATGCCGAGACGGGCGTTGTGGATGACGACTGCATTCGTGCCGAGCGTACGGTGACGATGATTGCTCCCAAGATCGGCTTATACAGCGCTGACGGTCCCGAATATGCAGGCGATCTGGTCTGCGGTGGTCTGTATGACCGCCTTGATGAGGTCATTGACGATGTCGACCATGCTGCCGAGATTGTGGAACCCGGCGACCTTGTGGACTACTTTGCTCCGCTGCCCACGAATATCGATAAGTACTCGCGCGGCTCGGTGCTCATTGTTGCCGGATCGGCACAGTACCCTGGCGCCGCCATTATGGCTGCCAAGTCCGCTGCCCGCGCAGGTGCCGGCTATGTGGCGGTCGCGACGCCGGATGCGTGTGCCAACCTTATCCGCATGGCACTTCCCTCGATTCCGGTCTTTGCTATTCCATCTGATTCCCGCGGATCTTTTGGCGCCGCAGCGCGCATGACGGTATGTGAGATTGCCAAGAAATATAGCTGCGTGTTGTGTGGTCCCGGCATGACGACGTCTGCCGGTGCCATGCAGGTGGTTTCGGGTCTGCTTGAGCTCGACGTGCCGCTTATCTTGGATGCCGATGCCCTCAACTGCCTTGCCAAGATTGCAATCGATGGCATCGACAGCAATCCCGAGATGTATCGTCGCGAGCAGCCGCTCGTCATGACGCCGCATTATCGCGAGCTTTCACGTCTTGTTGCCGGCGATGAGGTCAATGACCTTGGCACCGCGATCGCTGCTGCGCAAAAGGTTGTCTGGGCCGCCGGTTCCGATAACCTCGTTGTTATCGCTAAGGGCCCGACGACGGCCATTTGCGGTGTCGAGCGCGTGCTACTGCCGCTCTCGGGCCCGGCGTCGTTGGCGACCGCTGGCTCGGGTGACGTTCTTGCGGGTATTCTGGCCGGCACGCTAGCCACCATGCGCGACGAGATGGACCGCTGGGAGCTGCTGTACTCGTATGCCGTCGCGCTTCATAGCTATGCCGGTTTTGCCGCGGCGACGGAGTTTGGCGAGAAGAGCGTTATCGCGACCGATCTTATCGACTTGATCGGTCCCGCCATGGAGTTGGCGGCAAAGGATGCGCTCGATGATCTGGGAATCACGGACGAAGGGTCGGATGACTAATTATGAATAAAGCCGATTTGACGCGTTGGTCCTGGGTCGAGATCGACCGCGGGGCGCTTCGCCGCAACACGAGGGCCTATAAGAATTTGCTGAATCCGCGTCAGCGCCTGTGCTGCGTGGTTAAAGCCGACGCTTATGGTCATGGAGCTGTTGAGTGCGCCAAGATTATGTATTCGGCCGGCGCCGACATGTTTGCCGTGGCGACGGTTAACGAGGGCGTTGAGCTCCGACAGGGCGGGATTACGAAACCCGTCCTTATCCTAAGCGAGCCGCCTATCGAGGCCATTCCGACGTTGCTCGAGTTCGATATCATGCCCTCGGTCTATACGTCCGACTTTGCTCTTGCGTATGGCGAGTGCGCCGTCGCGGCGGGCAAGGTGGGCAAGTATCATCTCGCCATCGAGACGGGCATGAACCGCATCGGCGTACATTACACGCAGGTGCTCGACTTTGTCCGCGGTATTGATTTCCATCGCGGTATTCAGTGCGACGGCGTATTTACGCACTTCGCCACGGCCGATGAACCTTCGGGCTGGGACTACAAGCTGCAGTGCCAGCGCTTTACCGAGGCCGTTCAGGCCATTAAGGATGCGGGTTTTGAGTGCGGTATCGTGCATTGCGCCAACACGCCGTCCTCGATGCTCGACCCCTCGATGCATTTTGATATGATTCGCGCCGGCGTTGGCTTGTATGGCATGCAGCCGTGCGAGCTGAGTAGCCGTGTGATGCAGCTCGATCCCGTTATGAGCGTTCATGCGCGCGTGACGCGCGTGGCGCACCCTGCGATGGGCGAGGGCGTGGGCTACGGTTTTACCTACCGCGTACCGCGTACGCGCGTTCAGATCTGCACGCTGCCGATCGGTTATGCCGACGGCCTATCGCGTACGCTTTCCAATCGTATGGATGTGCTGTATCGCGGCGAGCGCGTGCGTCAGGTTGGCAATATCTGCATGGATCAGTTTATGGTCGCCATTCAGTCCAACCCGGCACACGAGATTCCTGAGGCCGAGTATGGTGACGAGATGATTATTGTCGGCCGCGATGGCGATGCCGAGATCACTATGGACGAGATGGCCCGACTGCGCGGAACGATTAACTACGAGGTCGCCTGCGGCTTTGGCATGCGTCTCGACAAGGTCTACGTGTAGGAGCCGCTATGGGCGTCATGCACATCCCCGGCCATACCCATCAGGCGCCACGTGAGGTCGCACTCGAGGAGATTGAGGCTGTTCTGGGCGATTGTCACCTCTGCCAGCTCTACCAGTCGCGTCACAATATCGTGTTTGGTGTGGGAAATCCCCGCGCCCGCGTCATGTTTATTGGTGAAGCACCGGGTCGCAACGAGGATTTGCAGGGCGAACCCTTTGTGGGGGCGGCGGGTGAAGACCTCAACGGCATTTTGTCCCTGGCAGGTCTTAAGCGCGAGGACGTCTATATCGCCAACGTGCTTAAGTGCCGTCCGCCGGGAAACCGCAATCCGCGTCCCGAGGAAGTGCTGGCTTGCTCACCGTTTTTGCGCGAGCAGATTCGAAGCATCTGGCCCGATATCATCGTGACGCTCGGTAACCCCGCAACGCACTTTGTGCTCAAGACCGAGATCGGCATTACCAAGCTGCGCGGCAGGTTCCATCAGATGGGCCACTTTGTGGTGATGCCGACGTTTCATCCTGCGGCGGCGCTGCGCAATCCGGCGTGGCAGGAGTTGCTGGAGGAAGACTTTAAGATGCTGGGCGACTATCTGGAGCGGCACCCCGCGCCGGAGACCGCCTCGGAATAATAAGGAGCATATATGTCCCTGGAGCGCCTGGGGGTAGGTACCTATAGAACGGCTCGTACTGCCGATACGGAGCATTTTGGCGAGCTGGTCGCACCGTGTCTAGAAGATGGCGATGTGCTGATTTTGACCGGCGGCCTCGGGGTGGGCAAAACCCACTTTACCAAGGGCGTTTCGCGCGCTCTGGGCGATGAGCATATGGTCACGAGCCCTACGTTCGCACTCATGGCCGTTCATGACCAAGGGCGTATTCCGCTGTTCCATTTTGATCTGTACCGCCTGGAGCATGCCTACGAGCTTGAGGATACGGGCATTTTTGACGTGCTGGGCTATGAGGGTGTTTGCCTGCTGGAATGGGGCGAGCAGTTTCAGGATGAACTGACAGATGAGTATCTTTCGGTGACGCTTAAGCGCGATGAGGACGACAGCGACGTGCGAACGATAACGCTCGAGGCACACGGCGAGCGCGCGGATGAGCTTTCCCATTTGATAGATAAGGCTGTACAAGATGAGCTTGCATAACGACAACGCGCTGGTGGTGGCGCTCGACACATCGACCGACATGCTTGCCTGCGCGGCAAGCTGGATTGATGTGCAGACAGGCGAGGAAAAGCTGGTGAGTGGGGACCATCTGTGTCGCCGTCATGCCAACGTTGAGCTCGTGAATACTGTTGATGGCCTACTGAAGCAGACCGGCCTGGATCGCAGCGATGTCGGCTGTTATGTGGTCGGCCGCGGCCCGGGTTCGTTTACGGGCGTGCGTATCGGCATCTCCACCGCAAAGGGTCTGGCACGCGGTGCCAACGTGCCGTTGCTGGGCGTGTCGACACTTGACGCTTGCGCCTGGACAGCATGGAAGGCCGGCGTACGCGGCAAGCTTGGTGTTCTTGCCGATGCCATGCGCGGCGAGGTGTACCCGGCGCTGTATGTGCTGGGGGATGAGGGCCCCGAGCGTCTGTTTGAGCGCGAGCGCGTGGTCAAGGCCGCCGTGGCGCTTGATGAGTGGCGCCAGACCGCGGACTGGGATCAGGTTCAGTTAACTGGTGACGGTCTCGTGCGTTATGGCAAACTGCTGGGCGAGGATGAGACGGCGCGCTGCGTGGAGCGAGACCTGTGGTGGCCCTCGGGCGAGGGCCTGCTGATGGCGCACGCCGCAGGCGATGGCGATCCGGCTCGCGTCTTGCCGATCTATACGCGCCTTTCGGACGCCGAGGAAAACGAGCGCAAGCGTCTGGGCCTTGCCGAGAGCGCGCAGAGTGAGGTGACAGGTGTTGCCGACGAGCTTGCCGGACGCCATCTGCAATTCCGCCCCATGGGCGCGGCGGATGCCGAGGGCGCGAGCGCACTGGAGACCGCCTGCTTTGAAGGCGCCGGACACGAGGCGTGGACGCCGGGCATGTTCCTGTCCGAGCTGGGCGAGGACGTTGCCGCGCCGCGTAGCTGGTGGGTGGCGCACGACGACGGCTGTCTGCTGGGTCTTGCCGGCGGTATGGTCGTCGACGGGGACGTGCAGATTATGGACGTTGCCGTCGATCCGGCGCATCGCCGCGAGGGCATCGCCCGCAAGCTGCTGTCGCACGTGAGCTATGACGCGCAGATGCTCGGCTGCACCACGGCTTCGCTTGAGGTTGAGGACGGCAACGAGGCCGCAATTGCACTCTATGCCGCTCTGGGCTTTACCGAGGCGGGTCGTCGCCGTGGCTATTAC
>USHS01000096.1 GCA_900554585.1 uncultured Collinsella sp. | reverse complement strand
GTCGATGAGCGTGCGGTCCATCTGCTCGTCGGTCAGACCGTTGTCGGTGGTAATGCCGTGTTCCTGGATCTCGATGTAAAAGTCGCCAGGGTCGAAGGTGTCGCGGAAGGTCTCGGCC
This sequence comes from uncultured Collinsella sp., assembly GCA_900554585.1. GTDB lineage: Bacteria > Actinomycetota > Coriobacteriia > Coriobacteriales > Coriobacteriaceae > Collinsella. The sequence continues at coordinate 5,698 of USHS01000096.1, read as the reverse complement.
CACTTGATGGCGCCCTCCATGTCACCGCGGTCGATGTATTTGGGAATGATGCCGGCGATGCAGGCGCTCGTGCAGATCATGCCCTTGGCATGGCGACGCAGGTTGTCGAGCGTCACGCGCGGCTTGTAGTAAAAGCCCTGCACAGCGGCCTCGGAGACCGTCTGCATCAGGTTGACGTAGCCCTCCTGGTCCTTGGCCAGAAGAATCATGTGGTAGAGCTCGGGCTTATGGTCGCGGGCGAGCGTCTCGTCCGGCGTAAAGTAGACCTCGCAGCCAAAGATGGGTTTGATGACCAGGGGCGGCTTGAGCTCGTCGATGTTGCCCTTCTCGTCCCACATGGCCATGTCCTTCACATACTGGGCATGCTCGCGCGGGCTTTCCTCGGGATCGGGCTCCACCAGCTCGTCGCGGCGGTCCTTTTCCAAGAAGGCCTTGTCGTGACTCCAGGTTTTGTACTCGGGCGTGTTGTGGTTAACGGCGTCGCAGGCCAGCGCCAGGTCGGGCACGCCATACATGTAGCCGTGGTCGGTAATGGCCACGGCGGGCATGCCAAGCTCAACGGCACGGTTGACCATATCCTGGATACGGGTTGCGCCGTCGAGCATGGAGAAAACAGTGTGATTGTGCAGATGGACGAATGCCATGTAATGAGCTCCGATACGGGTTCGTGATCTTAGGGTTACGATTCTACCGCACAGCGCGGACGGCACCCGAACCTAGCCAAACCAACACGGCTCCTATTGAGTTGCGGTGAAATAGTTCCTGTTTAGCGGTCTATGGAGCCCAAACAGGAACTATTCCACCGCAAGTTATTGGGGAATGGAGTGCGGGCAGCCCCGGTCGGGCTAAAGATTGTAGGTGACTACTTGGGGCTCAGCGGGTTCGACGAAGATGGTTGGATTCGCCTGCTCCACGCGGACGAACTTGACGGTCACCGTCTTAAAGCCCGCCTTGTGCAGAACATCCGAATAGACGCGCGCCTGCAAGGCGTGTTTCTCGAGCAGCTGCTCCGGCGTCTCGTCCGGCGTGCCACCCGTCTTGTAGTCGATGACCAGTGCGCGCGACGGATCCGCCGGGTCGGTTGCCAAGGCATCGATGGCGCCCTCGGCATAAGCACCGTAGCGGGCGATGTCCTCGTCCTCGCAGCCCAGTGAAAAGAACGGCACCTCGGCGCGAACGCAAGGCCACGCGAGCAGGTCGGTACGAACAGCTGACTTGAGCCAGCGATTCAGGGCGACATCGAAGCGCCCGCGCTGCTCCGGCGTCAGGCGCCACAGACGCGCCAGCGCATCGGCGCGCGCAGCGGGCAGCGCATCGGCACCCATCTCGATGAGCCACTGGCAGGCGGCATGAAACGCCGAGCCCAACGCCATGGGGTCGCCGGCGGGCTCAACGGCGGCCACGTCTGCATCGACCATCTCGGAACCATCCGACTCCGCATCATCGCCAGCCTCGTCCATGGGCACATGTGCCTCGGCGGCACGATCTTCCGTCTCGGCATGGAGTGCCGCGGCGATTGATGAGTAGCTATACGAGTCACGAACCGGAAACGGACAGATGCCCATGCGCACGCCCACTGCCTGGGGATACACAAGCTCAAACGAATCGGGCTTGGGGTCGGCAGGACCGGGCACAGTTGAGTGCGCAGCATTATCGGCGACATCGACATCGCCGCGAACAAGCCTGCCCTCGGCATCCAGCGAAGCGTTAGCCTCAAACGCCTGCTCACCAAACGTAAAGTCCGCCAGCGAGATGAGCTCGTAGTCGCCCGGCTGGGAGTTGTCGAACACCAGACGGTCGCTATCGAGCTGCGGCACGTCCAGAGCGTCGGTCGGCAGGATGCGGCGCAGCACGTCGTAGGTCAGATCCGTCTCGACATCGAAGGTCGGCGCCGTCACCTTGCCGCGGCTCACGCCGGCATCCATCGCCAAGATCACCAGCTCGCCCGCACGCGTCATGGCAACGTAGAGCAAGCGGGCCCGCTCCTCGAGCGAAAGCTGCAGATCGTCGTTACGTAGGCGGGCAAATGCCTCGGCGGGAGAGCCCGTCGCGCATACGTCTTCCATAAGCTCCGGCGGCAACCACAGCGACGTGCCCTTGCCCTTAAACGCGTGCTCAAACTGTTTTTTGACGTCGTCGCCCTTCACGAAGGTTCCGTCGGCAAGCTTAACGCCATCGAAGCGTGCCGGCAGTGCCACGACCTGCGCTCCGCCCTCGACGCGACCCATCTGTGCCGCACCCGAGGACTTACGCACGTCAAAGCACTCGGCGACCGCCACGACCGGATACTCCAGACCCTTGGACGCATGCACGGTCATGATGCGTACCGCGCCGTCGCCCTCCTCGTTAAGCGCGCCCGGGGCCTCCTTGCCCGCCAAGAAGCGGTCGAAGGCAAGCGCGATGGAGCGCGGAGAATTGCCGAGCTCGGCCTCTGCCTCGGCCACGGCATCGAGCGCCTTGAGCACGTTAGCGGCAATGGCCTTGCCCTCGGGGCCGCGCTGCGCCAGACGCACGAACCAGCCGGAAGCATTGACCACGTCGCGCGCGATGGCGGCGAACGAATCGCGTCCCACGCGACGAAGCGCGTAGCGCAGCACCTCGCGGGCACGCGTCACGAGCGGCAGGCCCTCCAAACCCGGCACATCGGAATCGCTCATGATGCCCGCATCGATGTTGCGACGCGACGTCTCGCCCGTCTGCTCGTCGAGTTTGGTCGCCAGCGCCAGGAACTCCTGGGCGCCGAGCGCAAACATCGGCGAGGCCAGCAGCGGCATAAGGCCTTGGGCCGTATCGGCCGGATTGGCGAGCGCGCAGACCAGGGCACGCACCGTCTGCACCTCGGCTGCCTGGGCAAAGACCGAGCCGCCTGCGATCACGCAGTCGAGCCCTTGGTCGCGGAAGGCCTGCGCATAGACATCGGCGTTGGTCATGCGGCCCAGCAGCAGGACCATGCTGCCCTGGGGCTGTTTTTTATCGGCAAGCGCGCGGAAACGCTCGGCAATCGCACGAGCTTTCGCCTGCGTTCGCTCCTGCGTGCTGCCACCGGCAACGAAGACCGCCTGGCGGCGCGACGCCTTTGCCTTGAGCTTGTCCTTGCGTTTGTCACTCGGCTCAAGATCCAAGAACCCCTGCATCAAACCACCGGTGTCGCCGTCAAAGACGCGTGCCACGTAGCGCAACACCTCGTCGTGACTGCGGAAGTTGCGTACAAGCTTGACGAGCTCGCCGGCGGGGGCATCGGATGCGACAGCCGTCTCGGGCGCAGCAGAGGAGCCCACCTTGCGCTCCTGGCGGCGAAACACCTCGACCTCGGCACCACGGAAGCGGTAGATCGACTGCTGCGCATCGCCCACGGTGCACAGCGCGCGCTCCCCCGCGCCCGTCAGGTAACGGATCAAATCGACCTGCATCTGGTCGGTATCCTGGAACTCATCGATCATGACCATCTTAAAGCGGCCCTCGTAGGCGGCTCGGATGGCGGGATAATCGCGCAGTGCCTCGTATGCCATGCGCAACAGATCGTTATTGTCGAGCGCGGACTGGCCGGCCTTGAGCGCACGGTACTCCGCCTCTACGGCACGGGCAAGCCCCACCAGCGCATCGAGCGCCGGGCCGCCGCAGGCAAGCACGATATTGATAAACGCATCGGCGGCCTCGGCCTTGAGTAGCTCCACCTGCTCCTTAGGAAACGCCTTGCTCGCGCGCGGCATGCTGCACGACATCATGAGTCGCGCCGCATCCTCCATGGTTTTGCCGCTCGCCTCAAACGCGTCGATGGCGTCGAGTGCCACCTGCGCTTTCTCGGTCGTGGCCTTGCTTGCGCCCAGCGCCGCACGATAGGCATCGGCAAGCGCCAAGGTGTCGGCCTGGCCGCGCGCCACGCACACATCGTCCATGCCGCCCGGAAGCTGGCTCGATAGCTCCAGCAGGTCGCGCACCAGGCCTTTAATGGTGGTACCGGCGCCAAACGTCCCGCCCTCGCCCGCCATGGGATACCAGGCGTAGAGGGTCTTAAGCGAAGCGGCGAGCTCGGGCGCGGCATCGGGCGCCGTCGCGCGCCCCAGCACATGCTCAACAGCCTGACCCATAAGCTCGTCGGTATCGGTGAGCACCGTGAACTCGGGATCGATGCCCAGCTCCAGCGCGTGCGCGCGCAGGATACGCGAGCACATGCCGTGAATGGTCGAGATCCACGCGTCGTCGACGGTCAGTGCTTCCTCGTCCATGCCCTCTTCGATAAGCGCACGGCGCACACGGTCGCGAATCTCGGCCGCGGCGTCTTTGGTAAAGGTAATGGCGAGCACCTGGTCCAGATGCTCGACAAACGGACCGGATTCGGGCGAGAGCGCGTAGACGATGCGGCGCGTGAGGGTAAAGGTCTTGCCCGAGCCGGCACCCGCCGAAACAAACAGCGGGCGGTCGAGCGTTTTGACGACTTGCAGCTGTTGCGGCATCAAAGTCGAAAGATCCATGGTCTACACGTCCCTCCTTACAAACGTTCCTTCGTGGTTATACGAGCAGCGCGCATGCGCGGCCTGCGCCGATGCCGGATCGACAGCGGCGACGTCGCCCGCCTCGAGCTCGCGCAGGCGCTCGGCAATGCCGGCCTCCACGCGATCGAGCAGGGCGTCGAAGTCCATGTTGCTGCCCTCGCCGGGAAAGCCCTTCTTGAGGCCCGGGATGCGACCGTCGCCGCGCTCTTCCTCGAGCAACTCGGCACTTGCGGCACCACGCAGCGCGGGCTTGCCGCCCTTGGTCGAAAAATAGAGCGCAGCGCGAGTATCTAGGCCCAGCGCCCGACGCATGGCCTGCGCGTAGATGAGTGTCTGGGTATGGGGCGGCAGCCAGCGCGGGTCGTCGATGGGGGCCTCGCCCGACTCCTCGTCGCGCACCGTGGGGTCGGCGAGCTTAAACTCCTCGACACCCGAACGATGCTTGTAGTCGATTACCACGGCGCGATTCTCGCCATCCACATCCACGCGGTCGATGCGCCCACCGAGTGGCCAACCGGCATACTCGACCTTAAGCTCATTAAAGGCGAACTCAAGGTAGCGCGGGGCAAAGGGGGCAAGCGCCTCGGACTCGTAGGCAAGCACGCCTTCCAGCTGCGGCAGAATCTCGGCCACCTGGCGCTCCTCCACTGGAGAGAGCGGCACCAGCGGGCCCTCGGTACCGCGCTTACCCGCATGCTCGGCCAAGGTCTCGTCAAAGACCTCGCGCAGCAGCCCCCGTGCACGCGACAGGTTCTCGGGCGTCACGCGCTCCATGCCCTCTTGGGGCAGACGGGCATGCAGGTGCTCCAGCACGTCGTGGACGAAGTTGCCCTTCTCCATGTTGCCAAAATCCGCGTCGATAGACTGGGGCTTGACGCGATACGAGACAAACCAGCACAGCGGGCAGGTGGAATAGGCCTCGATCTGCGAGGCGGACGTCAGGCGCGGCACAAGCGGCGCGTCCTCGCCCTCACCGTCGCGGTGGCGCAGGACCAAATACGGCACGGCCTCGGCACTCAGATGCTGAGGGGCTTCACAGGTCACGCGCTCGCGCTTGAGACCTTCACCTGCCGCGGGATCGAAGTCCCTTACGATATCGCCCTCACCCACGTACTTCGCCTTGTCGGCGTCAGCGGCCTTAGCGTCGTCAGCTGCCTTGTCGGCGTCGGCGTCCTTGTCGGCGTCGGCGGCCTCGGCATGCGCAC
>USHS01000095.1 GCA_900554585.1 uncultured Collinsella sp. | reverse complement strand
GGCGTCAAGGACGCCGCGGCCGCCATGGCCAAGGCCACCGTCGAGGCCAAGACCCTTGCCGAGGAAAAAGAGATCGCCCAGGCCAACCGCTTCCCCAAGCTGTCCCTTGTGGACCTTAAGTACCGCGACTGGGAATCGCCGGCCTACGACGATGCCATCTCGCTGGAGGACTTTGTCGACAGCTTCCGCGCGTTCGCCTGCAGCCAGATGAAGCTCTACTACACGCCCGAGGTCATCCGCCGCTTTGTGGCCGGCATGGCCGCCTCCAAGCTGCTGATCCTGGAGGGCATCTCGGGCACCGGTAAGACGTCGCTGCCCTACAGCTTTAGCCGCTACCTGGACAACCCCGCGACCATCGTGTCAGTGCAGCCGAGTTTTCGCGATCGCACCGAGGTACTGGGCTACTTTAACGAGTTTTCCAAGCGCTTTAACGAGACCGAGTTCCTCCGTGCCGTGTACGAGGCGGGCCTTCGCCAAGACCCGTCCATGATCGTGCTCGACGAGATGAACCTCGCCCGCGTGGAGTACTACTTTGCCGAGATCCTGTCGGTGCTCGAGATGCCCAGCCACGACGAATGGGTGCTCGACTTGGTGCCTACCCAGTGGGCCGCTGACCCCAAGGGCCTGCACGACGGTAAGCTCACCATTCCCGACAGCCTGTGGTTTATCGGCACGGCCAACAACGACGACTCCACCTTTACCATCACGGACAAGGTGTACGACCGCGCGATCCCCATTGAGCTCAACGAGCGCGCCGACGCGTTTGAATGCGAGCCGCACGAGCGCGTGCACGTGACGGCCGAGCATCTGCAGTTTCTGTTCCAGAAGGCAAAGGTCGAGTACGTGATCGACGAGGAGCTGCTCCAGAAGATGCACAAGCTGGACCAGTACCTGCAGACCCGCTTTAAGCTGGCGTTTGGCAACCGTATCATCAAGCAGATGTACGACTTTATTCCCGTGTACGTGGCGTGCGGCGGCACCGAGCTGGGCGGCATGGACTACATCATCGCCCGCAAGGTGCTCAAGAAGTTTGAGTCTATGAACGTGAGCTTTGTGCGCGACGAGATGAAGGGCCTGATCGAGTACATCGAGAAGACCTTTGGCGAGGGCGGCCTGCCCGATTCCGTCATGTACCTGCAGCGGATCCAGAACTTCTACTAATGCCGTAAGCGCGGGGCGTGGGACAAGACAATCAGTAGCGTTTGCCCAGTGTGGTGTCGTCACGCCCCTTACCGATCGATCCAACCTATGGAGTAACCCATGTCCGAGACCATTCAGGACCTCTATACCAGCTTCTCCGAGCAAATGGAGCCTATCCAGGAGGACAGCCGCTACTTCCGTTATCTGTTTGAGATGGCGCAGGCCTCGGGCACCACGATCGAGCAACAGCGCGAGGAGCTCGTCAAAGTGGTGGACGAGGAGTGGATCAGCATGATCGAGGACTCGCTCGACGCCATCAACACCATCATCGAAAATCCGCGCCGCTTTATCACCACCGAGGAAGAGGTGGTGCCGGTCTCGCTCGCCAAAAAGATCAGCGCCGACAGCGTCCGTCACCTGAGCCAGAACACGCAGTTCCTGGCGCCGAGCGACGATGGTGACGTCCACCCCACGCGCATCCTCAACGTCAGTACCGTCGAGACGTACGACCTGTACGAGAACCGCTTTATCTACCACCTGATTCAGCGCCTGCTGACGTTTGTAGACAAGCGTACCGACGTGATCTTTTGGTCGACGGGCAACGAGATCCGCAACCGCTTTAAGATGCACAGCAAGATCGACGACGCGTACGAAGAGATCGAGTACAACGTCGAGATGACGGTCAAGAACCGCCAGAGCTTTGCCGAGAACGACGCCGACAACATGGACGTCTTTATGCGCATCGACCGCGTGCGCCGTCTGGTCATGGCGCTGCGCGGTGCGTCGTTCTGCCAGATCATGAACGGCTGCAGCGCGGTTCGCAGCCCCATTCAGCGCACCAACCTCATCATGAAGGACCCCAACTACCGCAAGTGCTACCAGCTGTGGCAGTTTATGGAGCGCTACGACAAGGTGGGCTACAACATCGACGTGCAGCAGCAGGCGCTGGCGTTCGATGACGAGTACATGGTGCAGATGTACACCAACCTCATCAACAACTACACCGTCTTTAAGAGCCTGACCGACGACGAGCGCAACCTGCAGGAGCTCGAGAGCGTGCATCCCGAGCCGGTGGCGCCCAAGTTTATTAAGGAGATTAAGGAGGTGCAGGTCGATAGCCCCGACCTGCCCGATGTCGAGGTCCGTCGCGTGTTTGTGGAGGAGGTCACGCAGGCTCAGCTCGATGCCGAGCAGGCGCTGGCCGAGGCCCGCGAGCAGATTGAGGAGCTGCAGGGACAGCTGAAGTCCTGGAAGGTGCAGGCACACGCGCTGACCGACGAGCGCGACGACCTGGCCGACGAGCTGGACGAGGCAAAGGCGCGCGAGCTGGCGCTGACACAGCGTGCTCAGATGGCCGAGGCCGATGCCGAGGAGCTGCGTGGCTCGCTGGAGGATGTCGAGGCCGGTAAGAAGGCTGCCGAGGATGCTGCGGCAGAGGCACGCTCGACCGCGGCGGCGCAGCTTGAGCAGATGCGTGCCGAGGCCGATGCCGAGGTCGCGGCCGCTCGCGCCGATGCCGACGCCAAGATTGCGGCCACAGAGCAGGCGGCCGCCGAGCAGGTCGCGCAGGTCAAGAGCGACGCTACTGCGGCCCTGGCCGCCAAGACGGCTGCCGATGCCGCCGAGCTGCAGGCCGCCAAGGACGCCGCCGCGGCCGAGCTTGCCGGCGTGCGTGAGGCCTCTGCCAAGGAGGTGGCCGAGCTGCATGCCAAGCTGGACGCCTCCCAGCTGCAGATCGAGGAAGTGCAGTTGGCGGCCGAGCGCGATGCCCGTGCCGCGGCTGAGGCGGCCGATGCCGCCGTGGCCGAGGTGGAGCAGAAGCTTGCCGACACCGTTGCCGCGGCCGAGGAGAAGGTTTCCGCTGCTCAGCAGGCAGCCGATGCCGCAATTGATGCCGCCCGTGCGGCCGCCGATTCTGCCGTCGAGCAAGCTGCGGTGGACGCCAGCGAGAAGGTCGCCGCAGCCGCTACCGAGCGCGATGCCGCCACGCGTGCCGCCGAGGAGGCCCGTGCCGACGCCGACGCGCGTATCGCCGCGGCCGAGCTCGAGGCGGGGGAGCGCATTGAGCAGGAACTCGCCGCCGCCACGGCCACGCACGAGCACGAGCTCGAGGCCGTCCGCGCGGAGATGCAGCAGCGCTTGGCCTCGTTGGCGCACGAGCTGGAGCAGGCCGAGCGCGATCGCGCCCGTGCCGAGCGCCGTGCCGAGGGCAACAGCCTGTCGCGCTATCTGTTGGCCCGCCTGCGCGGCGAGGCTGGCGAGCTGGCTGCGGGTGCCGAGGGCGACGCGGGTGCCGCGACCGATGCCGCGCCTTCTGCAAAGGATGCCGCCGACGCCGCCGACACTGCGCTTTCCGCAAGGGACGACGACAAGTGATGAAGCACGTGCTTCGTGTGATCAACGTGCTGGCGACCGTGGTGATCCTGGTCGCCTTTGTGGTGCTGCTGCGCACGGTGTTCACGCCCGCCGGCGAGATTCCCACCATCATGGGCTACGGCTTTATGCGCACGCTGACCGGCTCGATGGAGCCGGCGATTCCCGTGCATTCGTTTATCGTCGTCGATACCGACAACAGCCAGGTCTACCAGGTGGGCGATATCATCACCTTCCATTCGTCCGATGACGCGCTGGAGGGTTCGCTCAACACGCACCGCATCGTATCCGTGGAGGCCGCGTCCGACGGCTCGCCGGTCTACCACACCAAGGGCGACGCCAATCCGGTCGAGGACGCCGCGCCCGTGCCTGCAGCCGACGTGGTGGGCCGCGTGATCTTTGTCTCGGCGGGGCTGGGCGTGGTGGTCTCGTTGCTCACCAACCCGCTGCTGTTCTTCCCGCTTATCGTGGTGCCGCTGATCGTGCTGCTGGTGCTCGAGATTCGCCATATGGTCAAAACCACGCAAGAGGTGGCGCGCGCCGAGGACGAGGCCGCCCTGCGCGCAGCCGTGGAGCAGATTCGCGAAAAACGTCGCCGCGAGCAGGAAGGCCAGGACAGTGCCAAGGACCAGGTCGACGGCGAGCATGTCGATGGAAGTGCAGAAGCCGAACCCGGCGCCCTAGACGATTCCAACCACTCGGCATAGCGCGTCTGCGTCTTTCGTCCCTGCAATCTGGACGCTCGTAGATGTTCCGAATCGTCTGCTTTTTCATACCAATATTCGTGCTACAGTTTGAGCGCTTTGTTGCCAATTGATTTCGGAGGAGTGGAATGGAGCAGGAGCGCTCAGCGCAGCGTGCACGCAAAAAGGCTTCGGTACCGATGACGGCGGCGTCCGATTTTGTCGTGCCCGAGGGAACTGACGAGCTCAGCCGCAGCACCCGCCGTGCATGGCGCGAGCGCCTCAACGATGCGTCGTCGCGCAAGATGATTGCGGGCGTTCTGGCCACGCTAGCGGGCGGTTCGTTTTGGGGTTTCTCGGGTACCAGCGCGAGTTTTTTGTTCGATACCTACCATGTCGATACGCTGTGGCTTATGAGCATACGGCAGATTCTCGCCGGCCTGCTCTTTATGGCTGTGGTTGTCACGCACGACCGCGCACGCCTGGTCAAGCTTTGGACGACGCCCGCCGATCGCAAGCAGCTGCTGCTCTTTACCGCTTTTGGCCTGCTCTTCAACCAGTTTTGTTATCTTTCGGCCGTGCGCCTGACCAATGCCGGAACCGCGACGGTGCTCCAGTGCCTGCAGCTGGTCATCATTATGGGCTACACTTGCGTGATCGACCATCGCATGCCTCGCGTGCGTGAGGCCGTTGGCATTGGGTTGGCCCTGGGCGGCACCTTTTTAATCGCTACCGGCGGCGACCCTACCAGTCTGAGCATATCGCCGCTTGGCCTGGTCGCAGGCCTTATGTGTGCGGTCAGCGCCGCGTGTATGGCGGTGATTCCCGCCAAGATCCTGCCCGAATACGGTAGCCCCATCGTCACGGGCTCGGCAATGCTCACGGCGGGCGTGGTTTCATGTGTCTTCGTGCAGCCCTGGGCGCATATGCCGGCGCTCGATGCTGCCGGCGTCGAGGCGCTCGCGGTGTTCGTGGTTATCGGCTCGTTTTTTGCCTACATGCTGTATATGCAGGGCGTTAAGGACATCGGCTCGGTGCGTGCGAGCCTCATCGGAACTGTGGAGCCGGTTTCGGCGACCATCACCAGCGCTGTTATGCTGGGCACGGTGTTTTTGCCGACCGACCTTATCGGCTTTGCCATGATCATCGTGATGATGTTCCTGACGGTATAGCTCACGCCGCTGCCTAGACGGACGCGGTGTTGCACCACAATTCCGCGAATTGGTGCCTGCATCTGGAGTTTAACTGACGATGCCAAATATGTCATAAACTAATAGCGTTATTGACTTTTAGTATTGCGAGGACTCCTCTATGGCTGGTAACCACTTTAAGAACGGCGACGGCGAGCGCCCTGCAGTTCCGCCGCGTTCAAATGGGACTGGAAACGCTGGCGTACCGAGTGGATCCAGCCAAAACGGTGCTGTCAACCGTACGTCTCCGGGCGAAACGGCGATGTTTGCCGCTCTGTACGAACAGTCTCAAAAGGCAAAACAGGCTGGTCGCGTAGGCAGGCAGGCATTTCCGGGCGGGGCGGGCTCTGCGGCTTCGTCGGCCGGGGTCCGTCCGGCGCCAACGGGCGGTGCAAATGTCGCCGGCTCCACTGGACCCGCTAACAACGCTCATCGCGCCCACAACGCCGGCCCCATCAGCTC
>USHS01000094.1 GCA_900554585.1 uncultured Collinsella sp. | reverse complement strand
TGAGATGGAGACGGAAGATCCGTCCTCGTCAAAGAGCTCGAGAGCGCGAGGCTTGGTGGCATCACGCTTGAGTAGGCCGCGTGCTTCCAGCGCGGAGAGATGAGCATGTACGGTGCTAGGGGAGGAAAGGCCCACGGCCGAAGCCATCTCGCGCACACTGGGCGGATAGCCCTTCTCCTGCTGATATTCCTTGATGAAGTCGTAAATTTGCTGCTGACGCTTGGTAATTTTGCGAGCCATCAGGGATTCCTCTCTACCCATACCAAACAAATGTTCTATTTTTGCTTGACAGGAACAACTGTTCGAAGATAATAATAACCGAACACTCGTTCCCGCGCTAGACTTTTTTGTCCCCGCGGCTTGATAAAACAGTTCTCGTCAAAACAAACGAGAGGAGAACAGAATGAACGCAGCGGATATGGTCCAGGGAAACCTTGCTCTTAAGCTCGAGGCGCCCGCCTCGCCTGCCTTCACGGTCGTGAAGGGTGGACGCTCCCATTTTCAGGCCGTGGCCACTAAGCCCGTTCGCACCCAGCGTGCGTCCGTTGCTTTGGCTCCTGTTGCCCTGAAGGCCTCGACGATTGTTGCTGTTGCTGTAGCGTTCACCCTGTTTTTCGTGCTCGCCACGTCAGTTTTTTCTGCTCGCCACGCAGCATATGCCGATTCCGTAGCCAACGTTACCTACGAGACGGTTCGCGTACAGTCCGGCGATTCCCTGTGGTCGCTTGCCCAGGAGCATCCCATCGATGGCCTTTCCACACAGGAGACTTCCGACATGATTCGTAGCGTCAATCACCTCGATCGCGGCTCTCTTGATGCTGGTGCAGTTCTGAAAGTTCCGGCCCGTTCGTAAGATTTCGGGTCGGTCGCATGGTACCCTTGTTATCGTTTAAGAGGAGGTTCCATGCGCTGTCCCAAATGCGGCAAGGCACACACCCGCGTTGTCGATTCCCGTATGCAGGAGTCGAACAACACTATCAAGCGTCGTCGCGAATGCTGTTCGTGCAATTATCGTTTTACGACGTTCGAGCGCTGCGAAGATCCCATCGAGGTCATCAAATCCGACGGGTCAAAGCAGCGGTTCGATCGCAACAAGCTGCTGGTCGGCCTGATGCGTGCCACGATTAAGCGCGATATCGATACGAAAAAGCTCAACGAGATCATCGATGATATCGAGGTGGAACTGCGTTCCCGTACGCTGACGGCTGTTACGTCCCACGAACTGGGCGATATGGTGCTTAAGCGCCTGGCCAAGATCGACAAGGTGGCCTACATTCGTTTTGCCTCGGTCTATCGCGATTTCAAAGACGTCGACGAGTTTTTGCAAGAGCTCGACAAGCTAAGGTGATTTCATGTCCAACATTACCGTTAACATTAAGCGTCTCGATTCCACGGTCGAGCTTCCCAAATACGCTCATCCCACAGATGCCGGCCTTGATCTCCGTGCCAACGAAGACTGTACCCTCAAGCCCTTTGAGCGACGTTTGGTCTCCACTGGCTTGGCCATCGCCCTGCCCGATGGTTACGCCGGCTTTGTCCAGCCCCGCAGCGGCCTAGCCATTAAGCAAGGCCTGTCTATAGTCAACACACCTGGTCTCATCGACGCCCACTATCGAGGCGAGCTTAAGGTCATCCTCATCAACCTGGATCCCACCAACAATATCCAGATCAACAAAGGTGACCGCATCGCCCAGCTCGTCATCCAAGAAGTCCCCACGGTCAATCTCGTTGAGGTAGAAGAACTAGACAAAACCGACCGAGGAGCCGGCGGTTTCGGTTCTTCCGGTGTTGCCTAGCCCCTTTCTTCGCGATCTACATGCCGTAATGTCCGCTCACCCGTGGGAGGCCCCTATATATCATCCCGTGCTCAAACATTCTCGCTTCGCTGCGAAACTGCGCGCGGAAGTTACACCCCGGCCCGCCTGGGAGACCTCCGTGGAACAAACCTACCTACTCCAGCTCAAACGCTCCGGTATAGAGCTGGTAGTAATACCCGCGCTTGGCGATCAGCTCGTCGTGGTTGCCGCGCTCGATGATGCGGCCGTGGTCCAGGCAGATGATCGCGTCGGAGTTGCGCACGGTGGACAGGCGGTGCGCGATGACAAACGTCGTGCGGCCTTCCATGAGCTTGTCCATGCCGGCCTGCACGATAGCCTCGGTGCGGGTGTCGATGCTCGATGTGGCCTCGTCCAGGATCATCGCCGGCGGATCGGCAACAGCGGCGCGTGCGATCGAAATCAGCTGGCGCTGCCCCTGCGACAGCTGGGCGCCGTTGCCGGTGAGCATGGTGTCGTAGCCGTCAGGCAGGCGGGTGATAAAGTCGTCCGCGCCCGCGAGCTTGGCCGCCGCGATGCACTCCTCGTCGGTAGCGTCCAGGTTGCCGTAGCGGATGTTGTCCATCACGGTGCCGGTGAACAGGTTCACGTCCTGCAGCACGATGCCCAGCGAACGGCGCAGATCGGCCTTGCGAATCTTGTTGACGTTGATGCCGTCGTAGCGGATCTTGCCATCGGCGATGTCATAGAAGCGGTTGATGAGGTTGGTGATGGTCGTCTTGCCGGCACCGGTGGCGCCGACAAACGCGACCTTCTGGCCCGGCTTGGCAAACACGGACACGCCGTGCAGCACCTCGTGGTCGGGCGTGTAGCCAAAGTCGACGTTGTCCATGACCAGGTCGCCGCGCAGCGGTACGTACTCGATCTCGCCGGTTGCGCGGTGCGGATGTTTCCACGCCCACATGCCGGTGTGGTGGTCGGCCTCCTCGAGCTGCCAGGTATCGGGGTTGACCTGCGCGTTGACGAGCGTCACATAGCCTTCGTCGGTCTCGGGCTTCTCGTCGATGAGCTCAAAGATGCGGTCGGCGCCGGCGAGGCCCATGACCACGGCGTTGATCTGCTGCGAGATCTGGCCGATCTGTCCGCAGAACTGCTTGGTCATGTTGAGGAACGGCACCACGACGGCGATGGACAGCGCCATGCCCGAGATGCTCAGATTGGGCACGCCCAGCGCCAGGAAAATGCCGCCTGCCAGTGCGACCAGCACGTAGAGCAGGTTGCCCAGGTTCATAAGGATAGGCATGAGGATGTTGGCGTACATGTTGGCCTTCTGCGAGACCTCGAAGAGCTTTTCGTTGCGCTCGTCAAAATCGGCCTCGGCGGCAGACTCGTGGCAGAATGCCTTGACGACCTTCTGGCCGTTCATGACTTCCTCGATATGGCCCTCGACCACGCCGAGTTCGGTCTGCTGCGCAATGAAGAAGCGCGCGGAGTTGGAGCCGAGCAGCTTGGTCATAAAGGTCATAAAGACGACGCCGGCCACAATGACCAGGCACATCCACACACTGTAGTACAGCATGATAAAGAACACCGTGACGATGACGATGGTCGTCATGAGCAGGTTGGGCAGCGACTGGCTGATCATCTGGCGCAGCGTGTCGATGTCGTTGGTGTAGTGGCTCATGATGTCGCCGCGCTGGTGCGTGTCGAAGTAGCGAATCGGCAGGTCCTGCATACGGTTGAACATCTTCTCGCGCAGCTTCTCGAGCGAGCCCTGCGTGACGATGGCCATGGCGCGGTTCCAGAAGAGCGAAGACAGGATGCCGACGCCGTAGATGCAGGCGAGGGTGGTCACAAGCTGTGCGATCTTGGGCTGTGCGGCTTCCCAATCGCCCGACTGCCACGATTCGCTAATAATCTGCAGGGCGCTCTGAAGGAAGGTCGCGCCGATGGAGTTGATGATGGCGCAGAGCACCACGCCGACGACGACGAGGGGCAAAAGCACGGGGTAGAAGCCAAAGAGCGTCTTGATGAGGCGCGACATGGTGCCGCCCTTGCGGTTGAGCGCGCGCTCGGCGGTCGTTGCCTTACTCATGTGCCTCGCCTCCTTCCTGGGTCTGGGCTTGCGTTACGGATGCCTCGGCGTCGGCCTCGACGGCCCCTTCGCCCTCGGCAGACATCTTGTTTTGCGAGGTAAAGGTCTCGCGGTAGATCTCGCTCGTCTTGAGCAGCTCATCGTGGTTGCCGATGTCCTTGATGCGGCCGCCCTCCATGACGATGATGCGGTCGGCGTCCTGCACGGAGCTGATGCGCTGGGCGATGATGAGCTTGGTCGTGTTGGGCAGGTAGCTCGTCAGGCCCTCGCGGATCTTGGCGTCGGTCTTGGTGTCGACGGCGCTCGTGGAGTCGTCCAGGATAAGGATCTTGGGGCGACGCAGCAGGGCACGCGCGATGCACAGGCGCTGCTTCTGGCCGCCGGAAACGTTGGAGCCGCCCTGCTCGATCCAGGTGTCGTAGCCCTTGGGGAAGCCGTCGACAAACTCGTCGGCGCAGGCCAGATGTGCGGCCTCGCGGACTTCCTCGTCGGTGGCGTTCGGGTCGCCCCAGCGCAGGTTCTCGGCGATGGTGCCGCTAAACAGCACGTTTTTCTGCAGGACCATGGCTACCTGGTGGCGCAGCGCGTCCAGGTCGTAGTCGCGCACGTCCACGCCGCCGACGCGCACGGTGCCCTCCGTGACATCGTACAGACGGGCGATCAGGTTCACGAGCGTCGACTTGGCCGAGCCGGTGCCACCGATAATGCCGATGGTCTCGCCGTTCTTAATATGCAGGTCGATATCGTCGAGCGCCTGGCGGCGGGCATGCTCGGAATACTTAAAGCTCACGTGATCGAAGTCGATGGAGCCGTCGGCAACCTCGTGCACGGGCTCGGTCGGGTTGGCGATCGTGGGCTCGGCGGCCAGCACCTCGGTAATGCGGTGCGCCGACTCGTCTGCCATGGTTACCATGACAAAGATCATCGACAGCTGCATCAGGCTCATCAGAATCTGGAAGCCGTAGGTAAAGATGGAGGAGAGCTGACCCACGTCGAACAGGGTGCCCTGGCTCGTGATGATGAGCTTGGAGCCTAGGTAGATGATGACGACGAACGCGCCGTTGACGCAGATGTTCATCATGGGGTTGTTGAAGGCGAGCAGCTTCTCGGCGCGGGTGAAGTCCATCTGGACATCGCGCGCGGCGGTGGCGAACTTCTCCTTCTCGTAGTCCTGGCGCACGTAGCTCTTGACCACGCGCATGCCGGTGACGTTTTCCTCGACCGACTCGTTGAGCGCGTCGTACTTGCGGAACACGCGGGCAAAGATCGGGCGCACCTTATAGATGATAAAGAACAGGCCAAAGCCCAGCAGCGGAATGATGACCAGGTAGACCATGGCGACGCTGCCGCCCATGGCGTATGCCATGGTAAAGGCAAAGACCAGCACCAGCGGCGAGCGCACGGCGATGCGGATGAGCATCATAAAGGCCTGCTGCACGTTGTTGATGTCGGTGGTGAGGCGCGTGACGAGCGAGGAGCTCGAGAACTCGTCGATGTTGGCGAAGCTGAACGTCTGGATCTTGTAGAACAGGTCGCGACGCAGGTTCTTGGCAAAGCCGCAGCTGGCATGGCTGCAGGTGATGCCCGCGGCGGCGCCAAAGGCGAGTGACGTCAGCGCGATGAGTACCAAAAAGCCCGCGGTGGGAAGCATCTCGGCTACGGTGGCGCCGTCTTTGATGGCGTCGATCAGGTTGGCGGTGATAAATGGAATCAGCATCTCGCAGAGCACCTCGCCAAGCACGAGCAATGGCGTGGCAACGGTGGCTTTCATATAGTCACGGATGCTGCCCATGAGGGTTTTAATCATCCAGTTCCTCCCAGGTTACACGGATTTTCTCGAGCATTTCGGCGAGCTGCTCGCGCTCGTCGTGAGTGAGGGCACTAAAGGCCTGCTCTCTAAAGCGAATGCGGGCTGCCTGCTCAACGCGGGCCTTTTCCCAACCCGCATCGGTCAGGCGGATGGTGAGCTGCCGACGGTCTTTGGGCTGTCTCTT